>NZ_JBEYVC010000156.1:0-25444 GCF_040643855.1 Streptomyces sp. NPDC047072
GGGGGGCGTGGGGGGGTTTTGGGGGGGGGGCGGGCGTTGGTCGGCGGGGGGGGGGGCCCGGCGCGTCGACCCCCCCCCCACCGCCCCGCCGACTACCTCTGCCTGATCCGCAGGAAGGTGACCGAGTTCGCCGGGAAGGTGTACGTGAACTTCCCGGCGACCCCGTCGAAGATGGACCGCACCGGGGCGACCGCGGTCGACGTCTCGGTGTTCACCGCGGCCGGGTCGGCCGCCAGCGTGGTCACCCGGGCCCGGGACGCGACCTTCGCGCCGCCGAGGTCGATCGCCGTACGGGCCGCCGAGTTCTGGGCGTTGACGACCTTGACGATCAGGTCACCGGTCTTCTTGTCCTTGGTGACGACCTGGCGGAACGGCTCGGCGGGCTTATCGTCGGTGAAGCCGCCCCACTCCTGGCCGTCGAGGTAGAGGGTGACCTGGCGGCCCCGCACCTTGATGTCGACGTCGTACGCGCGGCCCGTCTCGACCGACCCGGCCTTGGAGATCAGCGTCGACTTACCGCCGTCCACGGCCTGTTCGACGGCGGTCTGGGTGTTGTTCCAGCCGCCGATGTTCCACCAGTAGTAGTTGCCGGTGTCCTTGACGCCGAACGCGACGAGGAAGCCCTCCTTGCCGGACCGCTTCACCGCCTTCACGTGCAGGTCGTAGTCGTGCCAGGACGGGTCGCCGGCCGAGACCATGGTGTTCTCTGCGTTCACGTCCGTCTGCACGTATTGCCCGTCCTGGACGCTCCAACTGCCGCCGCCGGTATGGGTCCACTGCCCGGCGCCGGACGAGAAGTCGTCGGTGAGCAGTGTCCGGCCGTCGGCATCGGTGACCTTCACGTCGTCGTACGACGCCGTGGTCGCCCAGGTCGACAGGCCGACCGCGCCGCTGATCGGGGCGAGCAGCGAGGGCGTGCCGGTGGCCGTCGAGGGCACCACGCGGTCGCCGACGTTGTTCATGAACAGCTTCTGGACCTCGTAGTTGGCGGAGTTCCAGGAGGCGTGGTTGTTGAACCAGACCAGGTCCGGGCGCCACTGGACGTAGTCCTCGTTGGCGAACAGCGGTGCGTAGGAGGCGAGTTTGACGACGTCCGCGTTGCGCTCCAGGCCGGTCATGAACGCGGCCTCGGCGAGACCGTTCTTGAAGGCGTTGCCCTGGGAGGCGTACTCGCCGAGGAAGACCTTCGGACCGTTGCGGTCGTAGGAGTCGTAGCGGTTGTTGTTCTGCAGGAACCACTGCGTGCTGTTGTAGTAGTGCTCGTCGACCATGTCGACCTTGGCGTCCTTGTTGAGCTGCCAGGCCGTGTCGAAGGTCGTACCGGAGTCGTCCGGGCCGGAGTTGGAGATCACCTGGATGTCCGGGTACTTCGCCTGGATTGCGGCACGGAACTGCGTGAAGCGGGCGAAGAACTCCTGAGGCAGGTTCTCCTCGTTGCCGACCTCGATGTGGGTGAGGTGGAAGGGCTTGGGATGGCCCATCTGGGCGCGCTTCTTGCCCCAGGTCGACGTCACCGGCCCGTTGGCGAACTCGATGAGGTCGAGGGTGTCCTGGATGTGCCGCTTGAGCAGCGCCTCGTCGACGACGGCCTTGTTCTGCCCGCAGCCGGTGACCAGGGCCGGGACGACCGGCAGCGGCATGGCGCCGATGTCCTCGGAGAGCCGGAAGTACTCGTAGTAGCCCAGGCCGTAACTCTGGTTGTAGCCCCAGAAGTTGGAGTTGGTCGCGCGGGTCTCGACCGGGCCGACGGTGTCCTTCCACTGGTAGGACCGCTTGCGCTGGTAGCCGGACTCCTCGCTGTAGTCCTCCATGGAACCGGTGTTGACCAGGCAGCCGCCGGGGAAGCGCACGAAGCCGGGGTGCAGGCCGGCGATCTTCTCGGCGAGGTCCTTGCGCAGTCCGTTGGGTTCACCGCGGTAGGTGTCACGCGGGAAGAGGGAGACCATGTCGAGGGCGGTGGGGGCGGAAGAGGCCACGGTGAGACGGCCGTTGGAGCTGGTGCGGGTGGCGGCGAAGGTGGCCTTGTACTGGGTCCAGCCGCCGGCGCGCACGGCCACCCGACGCGCGGCGGCCAGGGGACCGTCGGCGTCCTGCAGCGACACCGTCAAGGCGGTGCCGCCCCGCGCCCACACCGAGAAGTCGTACTTCTTGCCCTCGTCGACATGGACGCCGGTGTTGTAGCCGGCGTTCGTCACGGCCGAACCGGCGCCCAGGGAGAGGTAGTTGCGGTTGCGCTCGTTGAGGCGGCCGGAGTCGTTCACCACCTGGGCCGTGCCGTCGACCGTCCACGAGGTCAGCGGGGTGTACGAGGTGTTGTCGGCGGTGGAGTACTCGAAGGAGCGGTTCTGCACCAGCTCGGCGTACAGACCGCCGTCGGCGGCCCGGTTGATGTCCTCGAAGAAGACGCCGTACATCGTGTCGTCGATCTTCGTGCCCTTAGCCGTCGGGTCGACGGTGATCGCGTAGTCGGTGACGTCCTCGGCGTGCGCGGGGGCGGGGACCAGACCGGCGGCGGCCACCAGGAAGGCGGTGGCGCCGAGACCGAGTCTCCAGCGGGTGCGTGACATGGATACTCCGCGGCTCTCTAGTAAGCGTGCGTTCGAGATATCAGACACCGATCAGCACTTCGAACGGCAAGATAGGGAGAGGGATTCCGGAGCGTCAACGGGTCGCACGGGACCGAAAGTGATCGAAAGTGTCGGAGACGAGGAACGCATGGGCGAGTTCTGGCCGGTGGCGGACGTGCTGACCCATCTGGCCGGGAGCTGGCGGACCGAGCGGACCGTGCGGGATCTGGCGAGCGGAGACGAGGGGGAGTTCTCCGGCCTCACCGTTTTCGGCCAACTGGAGGGCGGCGGACTGCTCTCCGAGGAGTCGGGCACCTTCGTCTGGCAGGGCGTCCCGCGCCCCGCCGAACGGACCCTGCGCTTCCTGCCGGGCCCGACACCGGGCACGGCGGACGTGCGCTTCGCCGACGGCCGCCCCTTCCACGACCTGGACCTGCGCACCGGCCGGCACGCCACCGACCACCCCTGCGCGGCCGACCTCTACCGCGGCGAGTTCACCGTCCTGGATGCGGACCGGTGGCGCACGGTGTGGCGGGTGGGCGGCCCGACAAAGGACCTGCTCCTCACGACCGACTACGCCCGCGAGGGCTGAGCCGACACACCATCAGACCGGCGAGGGCTGAATCGGCCCGCCATCAGACCGGCGAAGGCCGAGCCGACACGCTATCAAGCCCGCGAGGACGGAACCGGCCCACCATCAGCCCCGCGAGGACGGAACCGGCGCCCCCTCGAACCGCAGGTTCCAGCGCCCGGCCCGCCCGGTGACGGTCGTCGCCGACAGCGGCCGTACGTCGATGTTCCAGTAGGTCGACGGCGGCGCCTTGAGCGCGTACACCAGGGCCGCCCGCACCACCGCCGGCTCGGCGACGGCGACGACCCCGCCGCCGTCCTCCACGGGCCGGGTGTCAAGCCACTCCCCCACCCGCGAGATGAACCCCAGCAGCGACTCGCCGCCGTGCGGGGTCGCGCGCGGGTCGGCGAGCCAGGCGTCCACCGCCTCCGGCTCACGGGCCATCGCCTCGCCGAGGGTCAGCCCGCGCCAGTGCCCCATGTCGCAGTCCCGCAGGGCGAGTTGGACCAGCGGCGCATACCCGAGGGCGTCGCCGGTGGCGCGGCTGCGCGGGGTGGGCGAGCAGTAGCGCAGCTCGGCCGCCGCGAGCGGCGTCAGCTCGGGCGCGGCCCGCAGCACCTCGTCCCAGCCGGCCTGGTCCAGCGGACGGTCGTCCTCGAACCGCTCGGCGAGCAGCGAGGAGCTGCGCGCGGCGGCGACGAACGTGACCCGAAGTTGCATGCGGTGATCGTGGGGCGCGGAAGTACGCAGGTCAAGAGGGGTTACCCAGGGTGCGCGAAGCCTTACTGACCGAAGTTCAGCACCATCCAGATGTCGGGGTCCGCCAGCGGCGCGAACCCGAGCTTCTCGTACACCCCGTGGGCGTCGCGGGTGGCCAGCATGATCCGCCGCAGCCCGTGCGGCCGCAGGTGCTCGCGTACGGCTCCGACGAGCGCCGTGCCGATTCCCTTGCCGCGTACGGAGCGGTCCACGTACACGTCGCACAGCCACGCGAAGCTCGCCAGGTCGGTGACGACCCGGGCGTACGCCACCTGCTCCCCCGAAGCCGTGTCGTACACCCCGAAGTTGACCGACCCGGCGATCGCCCGCTCCTGCTTCTCCCGCTCCCGCCCGAGCGCCCAGTACGCGTCGCTCGACAGCCACCGGTGCACCCGCTCCACGTCGAGTCGGGAGGGGTCGGTGGAGATCTCGTAGCCCTCGGCGAGGGGCGGGGTGTCGGTCATGACGGGAGATTCGCAGGTCACATCGATGGGCGTCGAGCGAATTTCGTCCGTGAGGGCGTCTCGTCAGAGCACCTCCTCGCAGGCCGTCCGCAGCCGTCGTACCCCTTCCACGATCTCCCCGGTGCCCGCCACCGCCGCGAAGCTCAACCGCAGGTGGCCCGCCGGGGGTTCGGCGCTGAAGTACGGGCGGCCGGGGGTGAGGGCGACGCCCGCGCGGAGGGCGGCGGCGGTGAGGGCGGTCTCGTCGGTGCCGTCGGGGAGGCGCAGCCAGAGGTGGTAGCCGCCCGACGGGACGTGCGGCAGGGCGAGTTGGGGAAGGTCCAGGCGCAGGGCGGCCGTCATGGTGTCGCGCCGGGCCCTCAACTCCGCGGAGATCGCCCGCAGATGGCGGGGCCAGGCCGGGGAACCGACCAGTTCGAGGGCCGCCTCCTGGAGCGGGCGCGGCACGAAGAAGGTGTCGACGATCTGGATGGCCCGCAGCCGTTCCAGGACCGGCCCGCGGGCGGCGAGGGCGCTGACCCGGAAGCTGGGCGAGGTCGCCTTGGTCAGGGAGCCGACGTGGACGACGACGCCGTCGGGGTCGTCGGCGGCGAGCGGACGCGGTAGCGGCCCGGCGTCCTCGTGCACGAGCCGTCGTACGAAGTCGTCCTCCACCACGAACGCGCCGGCCTCGCGCGCGATCCGCAGCACCTCGCCCCGGCGGTCGGCGGCGAGCACCGCGCCGGTCGGGTTCTGGAACAGCGGCTGGCAGACGAGGACGCGGGCACCGGTCGCACGGAAGGCGTCGGCAAGCAGGTCCGGCCGTACACCGTCCCGGTCCACCGGGACCGGCACCGGCCGCAGGCCCGCCGAGCGCGCGATCGCCAGCATGCCGGGGTAGGTGGGCGACTCGACGAGCACGGGTGCGCCCGGGGGCGCCAGCGCGCGCAGGGCCGTGGTGAGCGCGGACTGGCCGCCCGCCGTGATCAGGACCTCCGCGGCCGTGACGGCGCCGCCGATGTTCCGGGCGAACCACTCCCGCAGTTCCGGCAGCCCCTCGACGGGCGGGCGCCCCCATGCGCCGGGACGGCGGCCGGCCCGGGCCAGGGCCGCGGACATCGCGCGCTCGGGTTGGAGGGAGGGGTGCAGATAGCCGCCGTTGAACTCGACGACCCCCGGCGCCGGGGCGGCCAGCGAGACGAGGACGCCGGACGCGTCCACCGAGCGCGGTACGAGGTCGGCGGCGCCGTCCGCGCTGAGCGCGACCTCCTGCCAGGAGGTGTCCCCGGCGGGCGCGGCCGTGGTGCGCGCCCGCGCACGGAAGGCGCCGGCGCCGGGGCGGGTGATCACCAGCCCCTCGGCGGCGAGCTGGGCGAGGGCCCGCGAGACGGTCACGGGGCTGACCCGGAAGCGGTCGATCAGGGCGCGGCTCGACGGGAGCTTTCCGCCCGGAGAGTAGCGGTCCAGCTCCCTTCGCAGCTGTTCCGCCAGTTCACCCACACTGCTACGCTCATGCATGAGAGTACAGAGTAGCGCTACCGCACCGACCGGGATAGCGGTCAGCGCCCCGCCGAAGACCGCGGGGACCCTCCAGGCCGCCCTCGGCGTCGCCGCGTTCTCCCTCACCTTCCCCGCCACCGCGTGGGGGCTTGAGGGCTTCGGGCCCTGGTCCCTCGTCGCGGTCCGTAGCGTGCTCGCGGCGCTGATCGCGGGTGGCTGTCTGCTGGCGCTGCGCGTGCCGATGCCGAGCCGCGGTCACTGGCCGGGGCTCGCGGTCGTCGCCGCCGGGGTCGTCCTCGGCTTCCCGATGCTCACCACGCTCGCCCTGCGGACGTCGACCACCGCGCATGCCGCCGTCGTGGTCGGCCTGCTGCCCCTGACGACCGCGCTGCTGTCCGCCCTGCGGGTCGGCACCCGGCCCTCGCGCACCTTCTGGATCGCGGCCTGCGCGGGCGCCGCCGCGGTCGTCGCCTTCACCGTGCAGCAGAGCGGCGGCGCGCTGACCAGCGCCGACCTGTATCTCTTCGCCGCGCTGCTGGTGTGCGCGGCCGGCTACACCGAGGGCGGCCGGCTGGCGCGCGTCATGCCCGGCTGGCAGGTCATCGGCTGGGCGCTGGTGCTGTGCCTGCCGTTCACCGTGCCGGCCGCCGCGCTGGCGCTGTCGTACGAACCCGTGCACCTGACCGCGCACAGCGTGACGGGACTCCTCTGGGTGGCGGCGGGCTCGCAGTTCCTCGGGCTGGTCGTCTGGTACCGGGGCATGGCCGCGATCGGCATCCCGAAGGCCAGCCAGTTGCAGCTTGCCCAGCCCCTCCTCACACTGGTGTGGTCGGTGCTGCTGCTCGGCGAGCACCTGACGGTGGCCGCCCCGCTGACGGCCGCGGCGGTGCTGGTGTGCATCGCCGTCACCCAGCGGGCGCGGGGCTGACCGGCGCGCCACGCGCCGGGTCCAACCCGGCCCCCGCGCCGTAAAATCGGGCCACGGACCGCTGCTCCCGCAGGAGGAGGCCGCAAGATGCGTGCAACCGTGGGCGACCAGCTTGTGCAGCACGGCAGGGTGGTCGGACAGAACGACAAGGTCGGCGAGATCGTCGAAGTGATGGGTCAGGAGGGCAACCCCCCGTACCGCGTCCGCTTCGAGGACGGGCACGAGGGCGTCTGCTCACCCGGCCCCGACACCGAGATCCGGCACCGAGGGGCCACGCTCTGAAGCAATGATTCAGCGCGGGGTCCGCACCGGCTTCTGGTAGTGGTCGGCGACCACGCGCGCCATCGCGCCGATCTTGTCCGTCGTCAACTCCCGGGCGGCGAAGAAGACATGACCGCGCGCCTGCGGATACTCGCGGGCGAGCGTGAGGTGCCGGGACAGCTCCGCGGGGTCCTGCCAGGCCGCGGGCTGCGCCGGGTCCCCGGCCTTGTACAGGGCCTCGCCCAGGTACAGCCGCGTCCTGCTCCCCTTCGCCACCTCGGCCCACCAGGGCACGAGCTTGGCGTAGTCGGCGACCGCGAGACCGATGTTCCAGTAGAGCTGCGGGACGATGTAGTCGATCCAGCTCTCCCGGACCCACTTGCGGGTGTCCGCGTAGTTGTCGTCGTACGACTGCACACCCGCGCGCGTGTCCGAGCCCCGCGCGTCGGTGGCGATGTTGCGCCACACGCCGAAGGGGCTGACGCCGAACTGCGTCCCCGGCCGGATCCGCCGGACGGCGGCCCGCGTCTCCCGGATCAGCTTGTCGATGTTGTCCCGGCGCCAGTCGGCCCGGCTCGCGAACCCGCCGCCGTACCGCTGGAAGGCCGCGTCGTCGTCGAAGGTCTGCCCGGCCACCGGGTACGGGTAGAAGTAGTCGTCGAAGTGGACCGCGTCCACCGGGTACTTCTTGACCGCGTCCAGGATCGCCTTCTCCACGAACGCGCGGACCTCGGGCAGCCCCGGGTTGTAGTAGAGCTTCCCGCCGTACGTCACCACCCACTCCGGGTGCTGCCGCGCGGGGTGCGAGGCGACCAGCTTGGTCGGGTCCGTGTGGTTGGCGATCCGGTACGGGTTGAACCAGGCGTGCAGCTCCAGGCCCCGCCCGTGCGCCTCGGTGACCGCGGTGCCCAGCGGGTCCCAGCCCGGGTCCTTGCCCTGGGTGCCGGTGAGGTACTGCGACCACGGCTCGTACGGCGAGGGCCACAGGGCGTCCGCGGTGGGCCGTACCTGGAACATCACGGCGTTCAGCCGGTCGCCCGCCGCCCGGTCCAGGTGCGCGATCAGCTCCGCCTTCTGCTGTACGACGCCCAGCCCCGGCTTCGAGGGCCAGTCCCGGTTGGACACCGTGGCCAGCCACACGCCCCGCATCTCACCGGTCCTCCGCCAGCGCGGCCCCGGCGCGGGCTCGGCCGCCGCTCCCGAAGCCGACGTCAGGGTCGACAACGCGGCCAGCGCGAAGGCCCGGCGCGACAGACGTCCCATGTGTGCACACCCCCAAGACCGTGGATCCGTACGGTCACGGATCGTCTCCGCGTCCCAGGATGCCCGACGGAGACCGACCCCGGTGATCGATCATCGATACTTGGGAGTAACGTGCACCGAACGGAGCAGGATCCGGACAGCGGCCGAACCCGCGGCGAACCTGCTACGAGCCGAGGATCTGCGAAGGGAACGATGTGACGGACTACCCGGCGGGAGACATCACACGCGTCGGAGTGGTGGGCTGCGGCCAGATGGGAGCGGGCATCGCCGAGGTGTGCGCCCGCGCCGGCCTGGACGTGAAGGTCGCCGAGACCACCGGCGAGGCCCTGGAGATCGGCCGCACCCGGCTGTTCAACTCCCTGAGCAAGGCCGCCGAGCGCGGCAAGATCAGCGCGGACGAGCTGGCGACGACGCAGGCCCGGCTGAGCTTCACCACCGACCTCGGCGAGTTCGCCGACCGTGACCTGGTGATCGAGGCCGTCGTCGAGAACGAGCAGGTCAAGACCGAGATCTTCCAGGTCCTCGACCAGGTGGTGACCCGCCCGGACGCGATCCTGGCCTCCAACACCTCCTCCATCCCGCTGGTGAGGCTGGCGGTCGCCACCTCGCGGCCCGACCAGGTCGTCGGCATCCACTTCTTCAACCCGGCCCCGGTGCAGAAGCTGGTCGAGCTGATCCCGGCCCTCACCACCTCCGAGGGCACCCTGGCCCGCGCCCAGCAGTTCGCCGAGAAGCTGCTCGGCAAGCACGCCATCCGCGCCCAGGACCGCTCCGGCTTCGTGGTGAACGCGCTGCTGATCCCGTATCTCCTCTCCGCGATCCGGATGTTCGAGTCCGGCATCGCCAGCCGCGAGGACATCGACAACGGCATGGAGCTGGGCTGCGCCCACCCGATGGGCCCGCTGAAGCTGTCCGACCTGATCGGCCTGGACACGGTCGCCTCGGTCGCCTTCTCGATGTACGAGGAGTACAAGGAGCCGCTGTACGCCGCTCCCCCGCTGCTCCAGCGCATGGTCGACGCGGGCCGGCTGGGCCGTAAGTCCGGATCGGGCTTCTACACCTACGGCTGATTGCACAGTGTGCGGTGCACGGTGACCGATGACACAGTGCGACGACCACGGGCCCGGCACTCCGAGGGGTGCCGGGCCCGTCGTATTCACACACCGTGTGCGCGCCGGGCCCGCATATGCCCCTCGCACACGCTCCCCACGCGCCCACCAGGCGAGTTGACTCTTCATGCGCATGCAAGGGATGTGTCGACTACGGAAAGGAGCGGACTCGTGACCGCCGACCCCGAGCATCCCGTGGTCCATGGAGAACTCGCAGAGTTACGGCGTCGTCTCGACGTCGCGTACGCACGCGTCGAGGGCGGACTCGCTCTGCTCACCCATCGCACGGAGGAGACGGACAAGGAGATCGACGATCTGAGCACCCGGATCATCGCCCTGGAGCACGCCCGTTGGCCGCTTCCGGCGGTCGCCGCGCTGACCGCGGTGGGCGCGCTCGTCGTGGCGATCTGGCAGGCGGTCGGGCACTGAGGCCTCGGGTCGTGCGGGAGGGGGATCAGGGCAAGGTGTCCTGCCCGAGCCTCAGATGATGCAGCAGGAGTAACGCGGCCGCCATGTTGGCGGCCGGGACCTCCCCACGGGCGACCATGTCGGGAACGAGTTTCAGGGGGACCCATTCCCGGCGGTCCGACTCGAAGTCGTCCACGGGGTGCCCGACGTACTCGCCCTCGTCGGCCCAGTAGATGTGGTGCCGGGCGTCGGTGAGCCCGTTGGAGGGCTCCACGCTCATGAGGTGCTGGAGCGGCCCCGGCCGCCAGCCGGTCTCCTCCTCCAGCTCCCTGGCGGCCGCTACGGCGATGTCCTCGCCGTCCTCGACCACTCCGGCCGCGAGTTCCCAGCCCCAGCTGTCGGTGATGAAGCGGTGTCGCCACAGCAGGAGCACTTCGTTGGCCTCGTTGACCACGGTGGCCACGGCGACGGGCCGCAGCCGGATCAGGAAGTGGTCGAGGTGCCGCCCGTCGGGCAGTTCGACATCTGCGAGGTTGACGCTGAACCAGCGGTTTTCATACACAGTTTGTTCGTTCTGTTTCGTCCACTGCACGGTTCTGCCACCTTCCGTCGAGTAAGTGGCAATATCGCAGCAGGGACTGTGGGGTGTCGGCGGTCGTACGCCCGTCTACAGCGGTACGCGCAGCGCCCCGTCGATCAGTGCGGCCGCCTCGGCCGTGCCCGCGCAGCCGTTGCGCACGAGGTGTTCGCGCACCGCCCTGAGTCTGTCGCGCAGGCGCTGCGACTCCATTCCCCGCGCCTGCTCGGCCATCTGTACGGCGGTGGCCACCGCCTTGTCGGCGTTGCCCTGGCGCAGTTCGATCGTGCTGAGCATGGCGAGCCGGTGCACCCGGCCCCGGTCGTGGGCGGGGTTGTCGACGGCCGCCGCCGCGTGCTCGGCCGCCGCCGCGAGTTCGCCGAGGCTGAGAAGCGCCTCCGCCACCTGGACGTTGACCAGACCGGGCTGGACATAGCCCGTCTCGTCGGGCTCGTATCCGCGCCGGATGCGTTCGGCGGCCTGCTCGGCCCGCCGGATGCAGGACAGCGCGGTCGTGCCGTCGCCGAGGTGGGCGTACGCCTTGGCCTGCATCGCGTAGAGATCGCAGGCGAGCGCCGGGGTGATGTGCTTGCCGGCGGCTCGGAGCGCGGCCTCCGCGAAGGCGACGGCCTGGCGGTACTCCCGCATGAACAGGGACTGGTTGACGAGGAGCGCGATGACGTACGCGCCGAGGCCGCGGTCGTTGCTCGCCTTCGCGAGCCTCAGGGCCTGGTGGAAGTAGCGCTGGGCGAGGCCGTGCGCGTCGGAGTCGTAGGCGCAGATGCCCGCGACGGCGACCAATCCGCCGGTGGCGCGGTGCAGTTGGCGTCCGGTGGCGTCGGTGTAGCTGCCGCGCAGCAGGGGCGCGGCCTCGGCGTTGAGGAAGCCGACGATCCGGCTGCGGGTCGCGACTCCCCCGGTCTTGCGGTACATCTGCTCGTAGTGGGTGCGGGCGGCGCGCAGCATCTCGATGTCGGCGGTGGTGACGCGGTGCCGGCCGCCGCGCGAGACGTCCACGTCCTCGGGCGGGTTCTCCCACTCCCACACCGGCATGACCGCGGGGGTGCCGGTGACCGCGGGTGCGCCCAGGATGTGCGGGCGTTGCTGTTCGTCGGAGCGCCACAGGGCGGTGGCCCGCTCGACGAAGCCGGACAGCGAGGTGGTGTGCGGGACGGAGGGTTCGCCGGGCACGCCGAGGCCGATGTCGTCGAGGGTGACGGGGCGTTGGAGGCGGCCGGCGAGCACCTCGCAGATCAGGTCGGGGACTTGGCCGCGCGGCCGCTGGCCCTTCAACCACCGTGCCACGGCGGTGTGTTCGTACCGGAGCGCGAGTCCTCGCGCCCGCCCCGCCTGGTTCACATGTGCGGCAAGTCCCGCGTGCGAGATCCCGGCTTCGTCCAGGATCGCGTCGAGCAGAGTGTTGGGCTGCATAGATGCCCCCCGGGTGACTCGGTGCCGTCAGAGTAGTGCGGGTCCGTTCACACGGGGTGTGAAGCGAGTGCGCGAATTCGTAGGGTGTGTGCGCTGTTGCGGAGAGTTTCCGGCCGGTTCACTGAGGTGCCTCGGCAACGAGGCCGGCCGGGCCGCCGGCTCCCCCTCGTACAGTGCGGTGGCCTGGCCGTGAGCTGAACCGGTTTTACAGGTGCGTTGCCGTGTGCGGGTTCGTTGTGGCTGGTCGCGCAGTTCCCCGCGCCCCTGGGGGGCGTTTCGGTTGACGGTCGTTTTGAAGTGCCAGTAATGCGATGTCATCCGTGGGGTTGCCGTCCGTATGCCGAAGGAGGGCGGTGAAGACCGCGCCCAACACCGCCTGCGGCGGCGCCTGTACGGTCCCGCTGAGCACCTCCGGCAACGGGAAGAAACGGCCCCGCGCGTCCCTCGCGTCCTCCGCTCCGTCCGTGTGCAGGACCAGGGTCTCGCCCGGGAGTAAGTGGCCGCATTCCAGGGGCCGTAGGTCCACGGGGAGGGGGAACGGGCCCAGCGGGGGCAGGGGATCCACCCGGGCGAGGACTTCCACCCTCGGGCCGGTCAGCAGGTACGGCCAGGGGTGGCCGCAGTTGAGCGCGCCCGTCGTGCCGTCCTGGCGGATCTCCAGCAGCAGTAGGGTGACGAACTCCTCCGCTTCCGGGCCGGAGGGTTCCTGTTCGCGTAGGTGACGGGCCAGAGCGCGGTCCAACCTGCGCAGGACGCCCGCCAGTTCGGGTTCGTCGTGGACGGCTTCCCGGAAGCTGCCAAGGATCGTGGCGGCCGTGGTGATCGCGGTGAGGCCGTGGCCGCGGACGTCGCCCATGACGACACGGACGCCGTGCTCGGTGGCGATGACGTCGTACAGGTCGCCGCCGATGGCCGCGTCACGGTCGGCGGAGAGCTGGGCCGCGGCGACGTTCAGCCCGTCGACACGCGGGGGCAGCGGCCGCAGCAGGGCGCTCTGCGCGGCGCCGGCGATCCGGCGGGCCTGCCGCAACTCCCGTAACAGGGCGTGCCGGACGTGCAGTATGAGCCCGGTGCCGACGGCGAAGAAGACGGCGCTGGTGACGACGCGCGCACCCAGGCCGTTCTGCTGGGCGAGCGGACAGACGAGCTTGTACGTGATCGCGACGGCGCCCCACACGGTGGGCAGCCCGAGCGCCACCACTCGGCGCACCGGCTGCCGCCGTCCGCCGCGGACGGCTCGACGAGCAGCCCTGCGAAGTACCTCCCGCAGATCCCGCCGGACCGGCCGACGGCACCGGGGAGAAGCCCCAGCCTTGATGCGGATCATGCCGATGGCCCCCCATTCAGGCCCTGACAGCGCAATCGGACCGGCCCCGAAAGGCCGGTCCGATTCTGTCGACAGCATGGCCAGGATGGGCCAGATCGCCAGGAGAAGTCACCCTATCGAGTGAGGTGACCGGGAAGGCTAGCTCCGGAGTACCGCTCCCGTGCGCTCCCCCGCCAACGCGACGGCCGCGTCGCGCGCGGCCGACGCCTCGTCCACCGTCAGCGTCCGGTCGGCCGCCCGGAACCGCAGGGCGTACGCCAGGGACTTCCTGCCGTCGCCGAGCTGCTCCGCGTTCTCGTAGACGTCGAACAGCCGGAGGCTCTCCAGCAGTTCACCGGCGCCCGCACGCAGCGCGGCCTCGACCTCGGCGGCCGGTACCGGCTTGTCCACGACCAACGCGACATCCTGCGTGGCCACCGGGAACGTCGAGATCCGAGGCGCCTGAGGCGTGTCGTCGCCGGCCCGCTCCAGGGCGTCCAGGTCGAGCTCCATCGCACAGGCACGCGCCGGCAGCCCGAACGCCTTCACCACACGCGGGTGCAGCTCACCGGCGTACCCGACGACGGTGTCGCCGACCACGAACTCGGCACAGCGGCCGGGGTGCCACGGCCCGTACTGCCCCTTGCGCACCTCCAGTTCGGCCCCGGCCTCGCGCGCGACCGCGCGCCCCGCCTCCACCGCGTCGGCCCAGTCGGCAGGGCGACCCCTGCCCCACCAGCCGGCCTGCTCGCGCGCGCCCGCGAGGACGACGGCGACATGGCGCGGCTGCTCGGGCAGCGCGGCGTTCAGCTCGGCGATCTCCTCGTCGGTCGGGCGCCGGTCGACCGGCAGGACCGCGGCCACGCGACGCTCCTCGCGCGGCAGGAAGACCAGCCCCGTCTCGAAGAGCGCGAGGTCGTGCGAGCCCCGCCCGTCGTTGCGCCGCAGCGCGCCGAGCAGGCCCGGCAGCAGCGACGTACGGAGCGCGGGCTCCTCGTCGTTGAGCGGGTTGGTCAGCTTGACGACCCGGCGCTTGGCGTCGTCGGCCGGCAGCAGCAGCTGGTCGAAGACCTGCTCGCCGAGGAAGGGGTAGTTCGGCGCCTCGACGTACCCGGCCCCGGCCAGCACCCGGCCGACCCGGCGGTGCAGCCGCTGGCGCCCGGTCAGACCGCGGCCCGCGGGCGGCTTGGGCAGCGTGGAGGGCAGGTTCTCGTAGCCCTCCAGGCGGATGACCTCTTCGGCGAGGTCGTTGATCTCCTGGAGGTCGGGACGCCAGGACGGCACGGTGACGATCAGCTCGTCCTGCCCGTACACGTCGCAGCCGACCTCCTGGAGCCGCCGTACGACGGTCTCGCGGCCGTAGGAGACACCCGCGACCTTGTCCGGGTGGTCCGCCGGGACGGTGATGGTGTGCGGCGCGGACGGGGCGATGACCTCGGTGACGCCGGCCTCGGCGGTGCCGCCCGCGAGGAGGACCAGGAGGTCGACCGTGCGCTGCGCGGCAGCGGCGGCGGCCGCGGGGTCGACACCGCGCTCGAAGCGCCGGGACGCCTCGGAGGACAGCTTGTGGCGACGGGCGGTGCGGGCGATGGCGACCGCGTCGAAGTGCGCGGCCTCGATGACCACGTCCGTCGTGCCCTCTGAGGACTGGTGGTCCGCGATCTCCGTGTTGGCGCCGCCCATGACCCCCGCGAGACCGATCGGCCCGCGGTCGTCCGTGATCACCAGGTCCTCGGCGTGCAGCTTCCGCTCGACGCCGTCGAGGGTCTTGATCTGCTCGCCCTCGGCGGCCCGGCGGACGCCGATCGTGCCCTGGACCAGGGAGCGGTCGTACGCGTGCAGCGGCTGGCCGAGCTCCATCATCACGTAGTTGGTGACGTCGACGGCGAGCGAGATCGGGCGCATGCCGACCTTCTGGAGCCGGCGCTGGAGCCAGATCGGCGAGCGGGCCTCGGGGCTCAGCCCGGTGACGGTGCGCGCGGTGAAGCGGTCGCAGCCGAACGGGTCGGAGACCTGGACCGGGTAGCCGAAGGCGTTCGGGCCGGGCACGTCGAGCAGGGCGGGGTCGCTCAGCGGCAGGCCGTAGGCGATGGCGGCCTCGCGGGCCACACCGCGGATGGACAGGCAGTCGCCGCGGTTGGCGGTGACGGCGATGTCCAGGACCTCGTCGACCAGTTCGAGCAGCTCGATGGCGTCCTTGCCGACCTCGGTCTCCGGCGGCAGCACGATGATGCCCTTGGTGCCGTCGTCGCCCATGCCCAGCTCGTCGCTGGAGCAGATCATGCCGTGGGACGTCTTGCCGTACGTCTTGCGCGCGGAGATCGAGAAACCGCCGGGCAGAGTCGCGCCCGGAAGCACGACCACGACCTTGTCGCCCACAGCGAAGTTCCGGGCGCCGCAGACGATCTCCTGCGGCTCGCCGGTGCCGTTGGCCTGTCCGACGTCGACGGTGCAGAAGCGGATCGGCTTCTTGAACTCGGTCAGCTCCTCGATGGTCAGCACCTGGCCGACGACGAGGGGGCCCTTGAGGTCGGCGCCGAGGTGCTCGACGGTCTCGACCTCAAGGCCCGCCGACACGAGCTTGGCCTGGACGTCACGGCCGGTCTCGGTCGCCGGCAGGTCGACGTACTCCCGCAGCCAGGAAAGCGGGACGCGCATCAGATCTCCATCCCGAACGGCCGGGTGAACCGGACGTCACCCTCGACCATGTCTCGCATGTCTTCGACGCTGTGGCGGAACATCAGCAGCCGCTCGATACCGAACCCGAAGGCGAAGCCGCTGTACTTCTCCGGGTCCACACCACAGGCGGTGAGCACCTTGGGGTTGACCATCCCGCAGCCGCCCAGCTCGATCCAGCCCTCGGAGGAGCAGGTACGGCAGGGGCGGTCGGGGTTGCCGACGGACTCGCCGCGGCAGACGTAGCACACCATGTCCATCTCGGCGGACGGCTCGGTGAACGGGAAGAAGTTCGGGCGCAGCCGGGTCTTCATGCCCTCGCCGAACAGGGACTGGACCATGTGGTCCAGGGTGCCCTTGAGGTCGGCCATGGTCAGGCCCTCGTCCACGGCCAGCAGCTCGACCTGGCGGAAGACCGGGGTGTGCGTGGCGTCCAGCTCGTCGGTGCGGTAGACGACACCGGGGCAGATCACGTACACCGGCAGGTCGCGCTCCAGCAGTGAGCGGATCTGCACGGGCGAGGTGTGGGTGCGCAGCACGACGCCGGAGTCGGCGGTGCCGTCCGGCCCCTCGACGAAGAAGGTGTCCTGCTCACCGCGGGCCGGGTGGTCCGGGCCGATGTTGAGCGCGTCGAAGTTGAACCACTCGGCCTCGACCTGCGGGCCCTCGGCGACCTCGTAGCCCATGGCCACGAAGATGTCCTCGATCCGCTCGGACAGGGTGGTCAGGGGGTGGCGGGCGCCGGCCGGTACGCGGTCGTACGGCAGCGTGACGTCCACCGACTCCTCGACGAGCACACGGGCGTCCCGCTCCTCCTCCAGCTCGGCCTGGCGGCCGGCGAGGGCCTTGTTGACGGCGCCGCGGGCCTGGCCGACCAGCTTGCCGGCCGCGGCCTTGGCCTGCGGGGGCAGGGCGCCGATCTCGCGGTTGGCGAGGGCGAGCGGGGAGGTGCCGCCGGTGTGGGCGACCTTGGCCTCCTGGAGCGCGTCGAGGGAGCCCGCGGCGGCGAAGGCGGCGAGCGCCTCGTCCCGCATGCGCTCGATCTCTTCCGGTTTCAAGGCCTCGACCTCTACCGGGTCGTACGACTTATTCGGTGCCGACATCTCTTCCCGTGCTTCCGATTGGCTGGCGGATGGTCCCCGTGACCGGCGCGCAGGGCCGTGTGCAGGACACAAAGGTGCCAAAGGCCGAGTCTAACGGGGTGGAGACAGACGAATGCGCCCGCGGGCACTCAGGTCAGATAGGCCGGAGTGCTCACGGGCAACGTAAATCGGAACTCGGCGCCGCCCTGGGGGCCCCGGCCGACGGTGATGGTGCCGCCGTGGGCCTCGACGATGCCCTTGACGATGTAGAGCCCGAGGCCGGTGCCACCGCGCTTGCTGCCCCGCCAGAAGCGGGTGAAGACGCGGTTCATGGACTCCTCCGGGATGCCGGGCCCTTCGTCGCTCACCGTGACCGACGTACCGGTGTCCTCTCCCTCGCGGGGCGACTCCGCGGCCGTGATGTCAATCGTGACGGTTCCCTCGCCGTGCCGCACGGCATTTTCCAGCAGGTTGCTGAGCACCTGGTCGACCTTGTCGGGGTCGGCCCACAGCATGGGCAGCGGCTGTTCCAGGCGGAGCAGGAACCGGTCGGCGGCGAGGCCGGCGGCGACGTACGCCTGGATGTGGCGCCCTACGGCGGCGCCGATGTCGACGGGCTGGCGGCGCACCTCCAGCCGCCCGGAGTCGATCCGCGAGATGTCCAGCAGCTCGGCGATGAGCCGGGTGACCCGGTCGGCGTCCGCGTCGACGGTCTCCAGCATGAGCCGCTTCTG
The DNA here is from genome assembly GCF_040643855.1 of Streptomyces sp. NPDC047072. Classification (NCBI taxonomy): domain Bacteria; kingdom Bacillati; phylum Actinomycetota; class Actinomycetes; order Kitasatosporales; family Streptomycetaceae; genus Streptomyces; species Streptomyces sp. NPDC047072. The sequence continues at coordinate 17,616 of NZ_JBEYVC010000156.1, forward strand.
GTCGTCGGTGAACCTCTCCCACTTGGCGAGGAGGGTCGCGGTGAAGCCCTTGACGGAGGTGAGCGGGGAGCGGAGTTCATGGGCCACGGTGGCGATCAGCTCGGCGTGGCTGCGCTCGGTGCGGCGGCGGGCCTCGGTGTCGCGCAGGGAGACGACGACGCGGTGGACGGGGCCGGTGGGCCGGGTGCGCACATACTGCGCGGAGACGAGGACCTCACGGCCGCCGGGCAGGAGGAGGTTGCGTTCGGGCTGGCGTATCCGGATGGCGAGACCGCCGTAGGGGTCGGTCAGCTGCCACCAGCGCCGGCCCTCCAGGTCCTCTAAGGGGAGGGCCTTCTCCAGCCGCTGTCCGAGGGCGTCCTCGGCGGCGACCGCGGTGATCCGGGCGGCGGCGGCGTTGAAGCAGATCACATGTCCGTGCTCGTCCGCGACGACCAGGCCGTCGGGCAGCTGGTCGGGGTCGATGCCGAACTCCGCGGGACCCGGGGACCAGGGCGCGGGCGCTCCCGGCGTCCTGCTCGTGCCGACACTCATCCCCGTACCCCACCTCTCAGACGGCGCAGGGCCCCCGAGCTGGTCACCTTACTAGCTCTCGGTGACGGAGCGGCACCCTCCGGAGGCGCGCTGTGCACGGGCTGACGCATAGAGACATACGGCGGCCGCGGTGGCGAGGTTCAGGCTTTCGGCCTTCCCGTGGATCGGGACGCGCACCACGGCGTCCGCGAGTGCGCGGGTCTCCTCCGGGAGCCCCCAGGCCTCGTTGCCGAACACCCATGCGGTGGGTCCGCCCATGGTGCCCCGGTCGAGCTCGTCGTCGAGGTCGTCGGTGCCCGCTCCGTCGGCGGCGAGGATCCGTACCCCCGCGGCCCTGAGCCCGGCGACGGCCTCCTCGACGGGCACACCAATGGCGACCGGCAGATGGAAGAGGGAGCCCACGGAGGCGCGTACGGCCTTGGGGTTGTAGAGGTCGACGGAGGCGTCGGTCAGCACGACGGCCTCGGCCCCTGCGGCATCCGCGCACCGCAGCACGGTCCCGGCGTTCCCGGGGTCCCGCACGTTCGCGAGGACGGCGACGAGCCGGGGCCGGGCGGCGAGGATCTCCGCGAAGGGGGTGTCGAGGAACCGGCACACCCCGACCAGCCCCTGGGGCGTGACGGTGGTGGAGATGTCGGCGATGACGTCCTCGGCGGCGGGATGCACCCGCGCTCCGGCGTCCCGGGCCTCTCCCACGATGTCGGCGTACCGCTCCGCGGCCTCGACGGTGACGAACAGCTCGACGAGCGTGCCCTTGTGCCCGGCCGCCTCCCGCACGGCCTGCGGCCCCTCGGCGAGGAACAGCCGCTCCTTCCCCCGGAAGTTCCGCCGAGCCAGCCGCCGGGCGGCCAGGACACGGGGGGAACGGGGGGAGATCAGCTCGGGAGCCGGGGACATGCACACTCACCTTCTGGAGAACGACAACGGACCCGCAGGCAGAAGCCCACGGGTCCGTCCAGTCACGTCGGCCTAGGCCACGTGCAACGTCACGCAGCCTTGGGCGCGTTCACGTCCGACGGCAGAGCCTTCTGCGCCACCTCGACCAGCGCGGCGAACGCGTTGGCGTCGTTGACGGCCAGCTCGGCGAGGATCTTGCGGTCGACCTCGACGTTGGCGGCCTTCAGACCCTGGATGAAGCGGTTGTACGTGATGCCGTTGGCGCGGGCAGCGGCGTTGATGCGCTGGATCCACAGCTGGCGGAAGTCACCCTTGCGCTTCTTGCGGTCGTTGTAGTTGTAGACCAGCGAGTGGGTGACCTGCTCCTTGGCCTTGCGGTACAGGCGCGAACGCTGACCGCGGTAGCCGGAGGCCGCCTCGAGGATCGCCCGGCGCTTCTTGTGGGCGTTGACTGCCCGCTTGACGCGTGCCACTTTTTAACTCCTTGTAGCGGGGCCGTGGTTGGACTCACACGGCCCGGTGTCGATGGGGTCCCGGTCCAGACGTACGGCACTCAAGAGGAGTGCCGCGTACGTCACTTGCCGAGAAGCTTCTTGATCTTCGCGGCGTCGCCCGGGGCCATCTCGGCGTTGCCGGTGAGGCGACGCGTCACGCGGGACGACTTGTGCTCGAGCAGGTGGCGCTTGCCGGCGCGCTCGCGGAGCACCTTGCCGGAGCCGGTGACCTTGAAGCGCTTGCTGGCACCGCTGTGCGACTTGTTCTTCGGCATAGCGCCGTTCTCTCCTCGTCGGTGGCGTTCCGGTGCCCGGTCGTGAAACCGGGCACGGTGGAACGTCGCTGTTGTATCGGTTACGTCCGCGGGGACTCGCGTCCCTTCGGATCACGCCTCGGCGGATGCCTCGGCAGGGGCCTCGACGTCGGCCACGATCTCGTCGTGGTCGGCCTCCGCGGCGTTCTGCGACTTGCCGGGGTTGGCCTTCGCGTCCGCCTTGCGGGCTTCCTGCGCCTGGCGGGCCTCGGCCATCGCCTCGGTCTTCTTCTTGTGCGGACCGAGAACCATGATCATGTTCCGGCCGTCCTGCTTCGGGTTCGATTCCACGAAACCGAGTTCCTGGACGTCCTCCGCGAGACGCTGGAGCAGTCGGTAGCCGAGTTCCGGCCGGGACTGCTCGCGACCACGGAACATGATCGTGATCTTGACCTTGTCGCCCTGCTTGAGGAACCGGACGACGTGACCCTTCTTGGTGTCATAGTCGTGCGGGTCGATCTTCGGCCGGAGCTTCATCTCCTTGATGACCGTGTGCGCCTGGTTCTTGCGCGCCTCACGGGCCTTCATGGCCGACTCGTACTTGAACTTCCCGTAGTCCATGAGCTTGCACACGGGCGGACGGGCGTTCGCCGCGACCTCGACCAGGTCCAGGTCGTACTCCTGCGCAAGCTCCAGTGCCTTGGCCAGTGGGACGATGCCCACCTGCTCGCCACTGGGACCGACAAGTCGCACCTCGGGAACGCGAATCCGGTCGTTGATGCGGGGCTCGGCGCTGATGGATCCTCCTCGGTTAGCACCACACGGCCGTCTGGCGGACGGTCGCGTTTGTCTCTGTTCGACAGACCTAACCGCGCCGAAGCACAAAAAATGCCCCGGACGATCACAGACGGGGCTCCAAAAGCACTACCGGAGCACCGCCGCGATGATCGCGGGGCGCGCTTTCGGGCGACTCCATCGTCCGTACGGAACGATGGTGGCCGCCTGACCGGGGTGACCCGCCGTCCCTAAGGGCGGTCGGGTGGGAGATCGGAGCCTCCACTTGTGGGCCGAGCACAACTGTGTCCGGCCGGTCATCACACAAGGTTAGCAGCTGCCCGGGGGTGGTGCGAACCGGGCTGCACCGGGGCCTATCGTGTGGGGCATGAGTGAGACCCCTCCCGCCGACTCCCCCGACTTCGACGAGATGACCCGCGACATCGCCGAGGTCCCCGCCGTCGAGGTGATCGTGACGGTCGCCGTGAATCTGATGAGCGCCGCCGCCGTGAAGCTCGGTCTGACCGAGGAGGGCGACAAGTACAAGGACCTGGACGAGGCCCGCAAGCTGGTCACGGCCCTCGCGGGTCTCCTGGACGCGTCCGTGACCGAGATCAGCTCCTTCCACGCCTCCCCGCTCCGCGACGGCCTCAAGTCGCTCCAGCTGGCCTTCCGCGAGGCGTCCCTGGTCCCGGACGAGCCGGGCCAGGGGCCCGGCGAGAAGTACACCGGGCCGGTCTACGGCTAGCTCATCCCGTACGCAGGCCGGTCCACGGCCGGCTCATCCCCGTACGTACAAGGGCTCGCCCGGAGGCGTGGTCCCGGCCGGCAGCAGTGCCAGGTCGAGGCCGCGCACCAGGCGGGCCCGCAGTGTCTCGTCGGCGGCCAGCCGTCGCGCGACCGCCTGGGCCGCCGCGGCCGGAGCGGCCTCGGGATCGAGTACGAGGGCCAGGGTGCCGTCGGCCTGTCCGGGCCCGAGGTGCGCGCGCAGGACGGCGGACTCGGCGGCGACCGCGGCCCGTACCGCCCCCCGCACGGCCGGATCGGCGAGCGGGTCGGCCGTCGCGCGCCCCTCCGCCAGCGCCAGCAGCGCTGCCCCCGTCAGCTCGAACGCCACCGGCCCCGCCAGGTCCAGCACCACGGTGTCCGCCTTCTCGTGCGCGGCGGCCTGCAGCGCCTGGTGCAGGGGTACGGCGACGGGGCGGGCCTCGGGGTCCCAGCGGGCCAGCGAGTCGGTGCATGTGAAGGCGGGCAGCGCGGTCCGGGATCCGGCCTTCAGCGTCGGCACGGCCATGTCGCTGGTCTTCTCGCGGCGCAGCCCGTTCTCGTCCTCCTCGACCTCGCCGAGGACGGCCACGACCGGGACGAGCAGCCGGGCGCCCCTGAGGGCCTCCAGGACCGGTCCCACGGCGGTGCGGTCCTCGGCCCAGGCCGCGAGCGCCGCGCTCAGCCGGGGGTCGGCGGAGCCGTCGTCGTCGGGGAAGCCGGAGTCGGGAATGTTCTTGTTCGCCACGGTCACCGACCCTATCGGGGGCTTGCTGCTGGGCTTGTGCGGGTCCGGAAACCCGGCCGTGACGACCTTCACGGGTTTCTCAGACATCGCTGACACACATCTAACGTCCGTCTAACGGCCCGCACAGAAGTCCCGGCGACCATCGCGGGCATGGAGTCCTCCAGAGCCGCCCGGCGCCGCTCCCGTCCCTCCCGCCGGTGCCCGCTGATGTACATCGCGCTCGCCTCCATCGCCGTCGTCGGGGCCACGGCCGGGGGGACGGTGTACGTGAAGGCGCAGGCGCACACCGGGCCGGGCACCGTATCGTCGGCGGCGATGCCGTCGGTCTCGCCCACTCCGGCGGCCACGACGGAGGAGGCGTCCGTGCCGGAGCCGGTGGACCTCGACGAGGTGCTCGCCACCGCGATGAAGTCGGTACACGTGACGGGCGACCAGAAGGTGTCGGCGGCGGTGCTGGACCCCGAGTCCGGCGAGAGCGCCGTCTACGGGGACTCCGCCTTCGACACCGCGAGCATCGTGAAGGTCGACATCCTGGCCACGCTGCTGCTTCAGCACCAGCGGGCGGGCACGCAGCTCACCACGCAGGAGAAGGCGTACGCCACCACGATGATCGAGAACAGCGACAACGCCTCCGCGACCGCGCTGTGGAACGCCATCGGGAAGGCCGCGGGCCTGGACGCGGCGAACAAGACGTTCGGGCTGACCGGCACCGAGGGCGGCGACGGTCCGCTGTGGGGGCTGACCCAGACCACGGCGGCCGACCAACTCACCCTGCTCCAGCAGGTGTTCGGCGACGACTCGAAACTGAGCGCGTCCTCGCGGTCGTACGTCCAGGGGCTGATGAAGCAGATAGAGGCCGACCAGCACTGGGGCGTCTCCGCCGCGGCCGACGGCTCCGGGTGGGCGCTGAAGAACGGCTGGCTGGCGCGCAGTACGACCGGGCTGTGGGACGTCAACAGCATCGGCCGGGTGACGGTCGACGGCCACGACTACCTGGTGGCGGTCCTGTCGAAGGGCAGCACGACCCAGGCGAAGGGCATCTCGCTGGTCGAGGCGGCGGCAAAGGCGGCGGTCTCGGTGTTCACCGGCGAGGGCGCGTCGGCATCGGCTTCCGCCTCGGCCACCGCTCCCTGACCCCTCCGGGGGTTCAGAAGGTGTCGTAGCCCTCATGGGCGGTACGACGGCCTCGGGACCGGCCGCGCCAGAGCAGGACCGCGGCGACCAGCAGGAGGCCGCCGAAGCTGCCCGCGAGGGGCGCGGCCCAGCTCGCGGTGTGGTCCTCCTCGGACGCGGCGTCCGGGCCCGAGCCGAAGTACTTCGCGTCGTACGACGCGGGCTTCAGCTGCTCCGGCTTCAGCTTCGCGGCCGCCTTGAGGGCCGCGGCGGGGTCGATGAAGCCGAAGCCCCGGGAGTCGTCGCGGCCGCCGGCCGGGGGGTTGCGCGCGGTGTCCTCAAGGAGCCGTTTGATCTGGGCGGGCGTCAGGCCCGGGTGGGCGGCCTTCAGGAGGGCGACGGCGGCGGAGACGCACGCGGAGGCGGCGCTGGTGCCCCAGCCCTGGTAGTACCTGTTGTCGGGTTCGGCGATGACGACGTCGTGGCCGGGGGCGGCGACCGTGGCGTACCAGCGGCGGGTGGAGAAGGGGGCGCGGACGCCGTACTTGTCGACGGCGGTCGCGACGATGACGCCCGGGTAGGCGGCCGGGTAGGAGATGTGGTCGCCCTCCTTGCCGCCGTTGCCGGCCGAGGCGACGACGACCACGTTCTTCTTCAGCGCGTACTGGATGGCGTCGTCCTCGCCGGCCTCGGGGTGCGCGGAGGCGGAGTCGTCGCCGAGGGAGAGGTTGATGACGTCGGCGCCGTGGTCGGCGGCCCAGCGGATGCCCTCGGCGAGGGCGTTGCCGCGGGTGTTGCGGGCCTTGGCGCGGGCCGGGTCCTTGTCCTCCAGGATCACGCGGACCGGGAGGATCTTGGCCTCGGGGGCGATGCCCATGACCCCGTCCGCGTTGCCCACGCCGTGGCCGTGGCCGGCGATGATCCCCGCCATCGAGGTGCCGTGCACGGCCCAGGCCTCGTCGCCCCGGCTCGCTCCGAAGCCGACCATGTCCTTGCCGGGGAGGATGTTGCCGACGAGGTCGGGGTGGTAGCTGTCGACGCCGGTGTCCAGGACGGCGACGGTGACGCCCTTGCCCTTGGTGCTCTGCCAGACCTCCTGCACGTGCATGGCGTCCAGGGCCCACTGCTGGGCGCGGATCGCGTCCGCGTGCGCGGCGGTGGGCGGGACGAGGGCGACGGAGGCGGCGAGCAGGACACCGAGGAAGCCGGCCCTGCGGGAGGTGGTGCTCATGCGGGCGGCTCCGTGGGCGAGGTGACGGTCTTGCGCAGGCCGCGCTCGACCCGGTCCGCCAGGCCCTGTGCCTCGTTGCCGAGGCCGGACTGGGCGGCGGGGGTGGTGTCGCCGGACTCCATGGCCCGCTCGGCGGACTCGGGCTGGTCGACGGTGCGGCCGTCCGCCCAGCCGGAGACGGCGTAGACGACGACCGGGGCGTCGGTGAGGACGGAGACCGTCCAGGAGGCGCGCTGCTGCTTGCCGAAGTCCGCGGCGACGGTGTTCTTCACGGCGTACGGCAGGGGCATGAGGTCGGTGCGGTCGCCGAGGTTCTCCTTGGTGAAGCGGCTCGCGAGGGCGCGCATCGCGGGGGCGTCGCCCTTGGTGAACAGCAGGCCGACGGTGGTGACGTAGCTCTGGGTGGCGTCCGTGTAGGTGGCCCGCAGCAGGCGTTCACAGCCGACCGGGGCGAGGACCTGGCGCAGCAGCGGGTCGAAGGCGCCGGTGCAGTCGCTGTCCTTGGCGACGCCGATACGGGTCCAGGTGCGGTCGGCTCCGCCGGGGCCGGCGCCCTGTCCGTCGACGGTCGGCGGGAAGAGGTCGTCGACGGGGACGCTGTGCCACAGCCCGCCGGCGGCGGTGAAGGTGTCCCGGGCACCGCCGTCACCGGAGTCCCCGATCAGCCAACTCCCGGTCACGGCACCGCCGATGAGCCCGAGCCCCAGCACGACACACGCGGCCGCGGCGGCAACCCGCGGCGACACCCGCACGACCCACGCCCGCGCGCCCCCACCGATCCCCTCCGGCTCCGCAAACGTCACCACGGGCCGCGTACTCCCCGGGGGGTTCTGCGGCGGCAGAACAGCACTCCAGGAGAGAGCGGGGTCGGGAGAGAGTGGGGAGGGGGCGGTGGTTGGCGGTTGGGGGGGTGTCGGGGGTGCGGGGGTGTAGGCGGCCGCTGAGGCGGGGGCGCCGACCGGGGAGTTCTGGATCCCCCTCGCCATCCTGCTTCCTTTCGTACTCCTGGCCGCGCTCGC
>NZ_JBEYVC010000157.1:0-25198 GCF_040643855.1 Streptomyces sp. NPDC047072
AGCACGACTACGAACTGCGCTTCATCGAGCAGATGCCCTTGGACGCCCAGCACGGCTGGAAGCGCGACGGCATGATCACCGCGGGGGACATCCTGACGTCCTTGCGCACCCGCTTCGAGCTGACCGAAGAGGGCTCCGACGAGCGCGGTTCGGCGCCTGCGGAGCGCTGGATCGTGGACGGCGGACCGCACCGCGTCGGGGTGATCGCCTCGGTCACCCGCCCGTTCTGCGCGGCCTGCGACCGCACCCGCCTCACCGCCGACGGCCAGATACGCACCTGCCTGTTCGCCCGCGAGGAGACCGACCTGCGAGCCGCGCTCCGCTCCGACGCACCGGACGAGGAGATCGCCCGCATCTGGCGCGAGGCGATGTGGGGCAAGAAGGCGGGCGCGGGCCTGGACGACCCGACCTTCGTCCAGCCGGACCGACCGATGTCGGCCATCGGAGGCTGAGGTCCTACGCGCCTTCGGGCGCCTGCCAGTCCTCGAACTTGACGACGTCCTTCAGGAATCCCCGCACCCCGAGGAACTGCGACAGATGCTCCCGGTGCTCCTCGCACGCGAGCCACGTCTTGCGCCGCTCCGGCGTGTGGATCTTCGGGTTGTTCCACGCGAGCACCCACACCGCGTCGACGCGGCAGCCCTTCGCGGAGCAGATCGGCGTCTCGTCACTCACAGCTTCGTCTCACCAAACACGCGGAAAAAGGCGACGCCGAGCAGCCACGGGGGGAGCTGCCCGGCGTCGGTCTGTCGCTCCGACGGGGGATGCGGAGCGCTTTCGAAGTATGTCACGGGTAACCCGTCGCCCGGCACTGGAACAACATGATTGATCTGAGCTTTTCTTGAGCTTGGCGCGAAGGGGAGCTTCCGCTCACGACCCCTCCGCGCGGCCCCGGTCCGCTCCCATCCGCTCCTGCGGTTCGCCCCGCACACCCGACGCCGACCCCGCCCCCTCGTCCTCCGGGACGGATTCCGCGAAGCCGCCGTCGGCGCGCGGCGGCGTGATCATCGGCCGCATCGGAGCGGCCACGAACGTGGACGGCAGTGAGGGCGCGTTCTCCCGCCCGGCGTTGGCGATCACGACGGCGATATAGGGCAGTACCGCCCCGAGCACCAGCGCGACGATCGCGACGTGCCGTTCGACGTTCCAGAGCACGGCCGCCAGCACCACGGAGACCGTACGGACCGTCATCGAGATGACGTACCGCCGCTGTCGCCCCCGCACGTCCTCCTGAAGGCCCGTCCGGGCCCCGGTGATCCGGAACACCTGGGCGTTGCCGCCGTCGTGCTGCTTCCGCATCACATTCCACCATCCGCCCGCATCGGACCGTCCCCGCCCCGTCTCCACGCCGTACCCGGTCGAAGGACCGGATCCGGACGGCTTCCACGTTACGCCGCGCCTGCGTCGCCTACGAGACCGGGGCACCTCCGGCCTGGGCGAACGGCCTCGGCCGTACCGCGTACGGCCGTACCCGACATGCGCCGTAGCGCGAACGGGCCGACACTGGCCGTAATGCTCACGTAGAGCCGTACGAGGAGGCAGCCATGGGCTGGTTGTGGGCGATCATCGTGGGATTCGTGCTGGGCCTGATCGCGAAGGCGATCATCCCCGGCAAGCAGCACAGCCCTCTCTGGCTGACCACGATCTTCGGCATGCTCGGCGCGATCGTCGGCAACGCCATCGCACGCTGGGCCGGCGTCGACGCGACCTCCGGCATCGACTGGAGCCGCCACGCCTTCCAGCTGATCGCCGCGGTCATCATCGTCGGCGTCGGCGACATGCTGTACATGGCGACGCTGGGCAAGCGCAAACAGCGGGCATGACGGCGACACCCTGAAGAGGCGCGGGTCTCCCCGCGCCTCTTCGGTGTTCACGCCCCGGTGACCTCGACGGCGGCGAGGTTCTTCTTGCCCCGGCGCAGCACCAGCCACCGCCCGTGCAGCAGGTCCTCCTTCGCGGGTACGGCGTCCTCGGCCGCGACCTTGACGTTGTTCACGTAGGCCCCGCCCTCCTTCACCGTCCGCCGCGCGGCCGACTTGCTCGCCACCAGGCCGACCTCGGCGAACAGGTCGACGACGGGACCCGGCTCGGCAACCTGGACGCGTGGCACCTCGGACAGCGCCGCCGCCAGCGTCTTCTCGTCCAGCTCCGCCAGCTCGCCCTGCCCGAAGAGCGCCTTCGACGCCGCGATCACCGCCGCCGTCTGGTCGGCGCCGTGCACCAGCGTCGTCAGCTCCTCGGCCAGCGCCCGCTGCGCGGCACGGGCCTGCGGACGCTCCTCGGTCTGCTTCTCCAGCTCCTCCAGCTCCTCGCGGGACCGGAAGGACAGGATGCGCATGTAGGTCGAGATGTCCCGGTCGTCGACGTTCAGCCAGAACTGGTAGAACGCGTACGGCGTCGTCATCTCGGCGTCCAGCCAGATGGCACCGCCCTCGGTCTTGCCGAACTTGGTGCCGTCCGCCTTGACCATCAGCGGTGTCGCCAGACAGTGCGCCGACGCCTCGGGCTCCAGCCGGTGGATCAGGTCCAGGCCGGCCGTGAGGTTGCCCCACTGGTCGCTGCCGCCCTGCTGGAGCGTGCAGCCGTACCGCCGGTACAGCTCCAGGAAGTCCATGCCCTGGAGCAGCTGGTAGCTGAACTCCGTGTAGCTGATGCCCTCCTGGGACTCCAGCCGGCGGGCGACCGAGTCCTTGGTGAGCATCTTGTTGACGCGGAAGTGCTTGCCGATGTCCCGCAGGAACTCGATGGCCGACATCCCGGCCGTCCAGTCCAGGTTGTTCACCATCACCGCGGCGTTCTCGCCCTCGAAGGACAGGAACGGCTCGATCTGCGAGCGCAGCCGGGTCACCCAGTTCGCGACCGTCTCGGGGTCGTTGAGCGTGCGCTCCGCCGTGGGGCGCGGGTCACCGATCTGGCCGGTGGCCCCGCCCACCAGGGCGAGCGGGCGCAGGCCCGCCTGCTGGAGCCGGCGCATGGTGAGCACCTGCACCAGGTGGCCGACGTGGAGAGAGGCCGCGGTCGGGTCGAAGCCGCAATAGAACGTGACGGGACCGTCCGCGAGCGCCTTGCGCAAAGCGTCTTCGTCGGTGGACAGGGCCCACAGGCCACGCCACTTCAGCTCGTCGACGATGTCCGTCACGGTTCTCTTGTCTCCTCGAAAGGTCCTCGGGCGGTCGTATGACAGCCGCTTACGAGGTTATACGCCCTGACTGACAGAGCTCATATTGAAATCCGGGATCCGCAGTGCCGGCATCGCGGCCCTGGTGAACCAGTCGCTCCACTCCCTGGGCAGCGTCTTCTCGGTGCGCCCGGCCTCGGTGGCCCGGCCCAGCAGGTCCACCGGCGACTCGTTGAACCGGAAGTTGTTGACCTCGCCGGTCACCTCGCCGTTCTCCACGAGGTAGACGCCGTCCCGGGTCAGGCCGGTCAGCAGCAGGGTGGCCGGGTCGACCTCGCGGATGTACCAGAGGCAGGTCAGCAGCAGCCCGCGCCCGGTGTTCGCGACCATATCCTCCAGCGAGCGGTCCTCGCCGCCGTCCATGATCAGGTTGCCGATCGCGGGGGCGACGGGCAGCCCGGTCAGGCCCGCGCTGTGCCGGGTCGTCGTCAGGTGCGCCAGCTCGCCCCGGTGGATCCACTCGGTCGACCCGACCGGCAGCCCGTTGTCGAACACCGACTGATCACCCCCGGAGGAGTGCGCGACCACGAAGGGCGCCGTCTCCAGGCCCGGTTCGTTCGGGTCGCTGCGCAGCGACAGCGGCAGGTCGGTCAGCCGCTCGCCCAGCCGGGTGCCGCCGCCGGGCTTGGAGAACACCGTCCGCCCCTCGGCCGCGTCCCGGCCCGACGCCGACCACAACTGGTAGATCAGCAGGTCCGCGACCGCGGTCGGCGGCAGCAGCGTCTCGTACCGCCCGGCGGGCAGCTCGACGCGCCGCTCGGCCCATCCCAGGCGTACGGCGAGCTCGGCGTCCAGCGCCGCCGGGTCGACGTCCTTGAAGTCCCGGGTGGAGCGCCCGGCCCACGCCGAGCGGGTGCGGTCGGGCGACTTGGCGTTCAGCTCCAGCGTCCCGTTGGGCTGGTCGTACCGCAGTCGCAGCCCGGTGGACGTGCCGAGGTAGGTCGAGACGAGCTCGTGGTTGGCGAAGCCGTACAGCTCGCGACCGCCCGCACGCGCGCGTGCGAAGGACTCGCCGAGCGCGGGCGCGAAGTCGGCGAAGACGGCGGAGGAGGTCTCGGAGGGCGCGTCGGTGAAGTCCGGCGACTGCGGTACGCCGGTGACCAGCGGCTGGGCGTCCTCGGCTGCCCCGGCACCGCGCGCGGCGGTCTCCGCGGCCCGGACCAGCGACTCCAGCTCGTCGGCGGTCACCGCGGAACGCGAGACGACCCCGGAGGCGGTGCCCTCCTTGCCGTCGACGGTCGCGACGACCGTGAGCGTGCGCCCGCGCGTGACGCCGTTCGTGGTGAGCGCGTTGCCCGCCCAGCGCAGGTTGGCGCTCGAGTGCTCGTCGGCGATCACGACACAGCCGTCGGCGGTGGACAGCTCCAGCGCCCGCTCGACGATCTCGTGCGGCTTGTTGGTGCGGGCGCTCATCGACCGGCCTCCTGCGTGGTGTTCAGACTGTGCTTTCCCGGGGGCTGGGACATCAACGGCTGCCGCCGCGGGCCCCCGGACCCCCAGCCGGTCCCGATGCTGACGTTCATCGACCAGCCTCCTGGGTCGTGTTGAGGATATTGACTCCCTTGAAGAGGGCCGACGGGCAGCCGTGCGAGACCGCCGCGACCTGGCCCGGCTGGGCCTTGCCGCAGTTGAAGGCGCCGCCCAGGACGTAGGTCTGCGGGCCGCCGACGGCCGCCATGGAGCCCCAGAAGTCGGTCGTCGTCGCCTGGTAGGCGACGTCCCGCAGCTGCCCGGTGATCCGCCCGTTCTCGATCCTGAAGAACCGCTGGCCGGTGAACTGGAAGTTGTAGCGCTGCATGTCGATCGACCAGGAGCGGTCGCCGACGACGTAGATCCCGCGGTCCACGCTGCCGATCAGATCCTCCGTGGACATCCCGGCCGGGTCCGGCCGGAGCGAGACGTTCGCCATGCGCTGCACCGGGACATGCCCGGGGGAGTCCGCGAACGCGCACCCATTGGAGCGCCCCAGGCCGGTCAGCTTCGCGATGCGCCGGTCCAGCTGGTAGCCGACGAGCGTGCCGTCCTTCACCAGGTCCCAGGACTGTCCCTCGACGCCCTCGTCGTCATAGCCGACGGTCGCGAGGCCGTGCTCGGCGGTGCGGTCGCCGGTGACGTTCATCAGCTCGGAGCCGTACCTCAGCTTGCCGAGCTGGTCGAAGGTGGCGAAGGAGGTGCCGGCGTACGCGGCCTCGTAGCCGAGCGCGCGGTCCAGCTCGGTGGCGTGGCCGATGGACTCGTGGATGGTCAGCCACAGGTTCGACGGGTCGACGACCAGGTCGTAGATGCCCGACTGGACGCTGGGCGCCCGCATCTTCTCGGCGAGCAGCTCGGGGATCTGCTCCAGCTCCGACTCCCAGTCCCAGCCGGTGCCCGTGAGGTACTCCCAGCCGCGGCCGACCGGCGGCGCGATGGTCCGCATGGAGTCGAACTCGCCGCTGGACTCGTCGACCGACACGGCGGTCAGCTGCGGGTGCAGCCGGACCCGCTGCTGTGTGGTGACCGTCCCCGCGGTGTCGGCGTAGAACTTGTTCTCGTGGACGGTGAGCAGCGAGGCGTCCACGTGGTTGACGCCGTCCGCCGCCAGCAGCCGCGCGCTCCAGTCGGCGAGCAGCGCCGCCTTCTCCTCGTCGGGCACGGAGAACGGATCGATCTCGTACGACGAGATCCAGGTGCGGTCGGTGTGCACCGGCTCGTCGGCCAGCTCGACGCGCTCGTCGGACCCGGCGGCCCGGATCACCTGCGCGGACAGCTTCGCCATGGCGACCGCCTGCGAGGCAACCTTGGCGGCGGCGTCCAGGCTCAGGTCCACGCCCGACGCGAAGCCCCAGGTGCCGCCGTGCACCACCCGCACCGCGTACCCGAGGTCGGTGGTGTCGGAGGAACCGGCCGGCTTGGCGTCCCTGAGCCGCCAGGAGGCACTGCGCACCCGCTCGAACCGGAAGTCCGCGTGCTCGGCACCCAGTGCACGCGCGCGTGCCAGCGCGGCGTCGGCCAAGGCCCGCAGCGGCAGCGCTAGGAACGACTGGTCGATGTTATGGGCCATGGGCGGCCTCCCCTTCGGTCAGGGCACGATGCACGGTGCGAGTGAGTGAACCATGACGTGCGGCGGCAGGACGCGGCGACCGGATTGCGGGTCATCGGCGCCTCGGGCGAAGGCGGCACTGATACCCGAAGAACCCGCGCAAACCGCAGGTGGCCGGTTAGGCTCGACGGGCGATCACACCCCACGTGCAGCGTCGGCCCCTGCACCTCCGGAGAGGCGGTACCACCCCATGAGCAGCGCAGGCGGAGCGTCCCGGACACCGGACCCGCGACTTGTACGCCTGGCTGGCCAGTCCCGCAACTTCGGGTTTCTGCTGCCGCATCTGCCGTTGCTCGTGGCCTACGGATCGTCGGCGGAGAGCCACGTCTTCACCGATCCGAACACCTCGCTAATCAAGTCCCGTCAGTTCGCCGAAGCACTCGCCGAAGACCTGGTGAGCCGGGGCCGCGTCCGCGTGGAGGGCGGTACACAGTTCGACCGGCTGCGCGCCCTGGACCGCGAGGGCTACCTGCACGGAGATGTGGGCACTGCCTTTCATGAGGTACGCACACTCGGCAACGAAGCGAATCACTCAGGTCTGGACAGCGCCGACGACGCATTCCGCGCTCTGCGTACCTGCTTCCGCCTCGGCGTCTGGTACCACCGCTTGCTCACTGGTTCGCGTGAGCAACTGACCTTCGTACCTCCCAGCCCGGACCGGACTCCCGCTGCCGATAACGAGCGACTACTCCTGGATGTCGAGCAGGCCCGCAAGGAACTCGAAGAGGCCCGCCTCAGCTACCGCGACCAGGCATCCCAGGCCGAGGCCGAGCAGGCCGCCCGAGCCGCCGCCGAACGCGAGCTGGCCCGGGCGCGCGCCGAGCGCGAGGACATGGCCCGCGCGGTCGCGGCCATGCAGGACCAGCTCGCCCAGTTCCAGTCCGCCGCCGAGGCCGAGCAGGCAGGGCGCAGCCGCGCTGACGCGACCGACCGCGCCGCCGCCTCGGCAGCGGTCGCCGAGCGTGCCCGCCTCCTCGACAACGCCGAGCAGGCTTCCCGTGAACCGCTCACCGAGGTGCAGGTCCGGAAGCGTCTCGACGAGATGCTCGCCGCTGCGGGCTGGGACGTGCAGAACGCCGGCGCGGACCAGAACCTCCATGCCCAGGGCGACTGGCGCGGCAATGGTGTCGCCGTCCGCGAGGTCACCACAGCCAAGGGACGGGCCGACTACGCCCTCTACGTCGACCGCAAGCTCGTCGGTGTCATCGAGGCCAAGCGCGAAGGCGCCGACCTGTCTGCCGCCGAAGGGCAGGCCGACCGCTACGCTGATCACCTCACCAGCGCACAGGAGCGCCTGAACGCCTGGCGTACCCCGCTCCCGTTCCGCTACGTCAGCGACGGAGGCGAGACCCGTTTCCGCTCCACCCTCGACCCGGACTCCCGGACTCGCCGCATCTTCTCCTTCCACCAGCCGCGCACCCTGGCCCGCTGGATGCGGCAGGCCGACGAGGACATGCAGGCGCCCAGCTATCGTGCCCGTCTGCGCGACCGCATGCCCGAGCTGGACGAACGGCCGTTGCGCCCGGCGCAGATCAAGGCGGTACGTGGCGTCGAGGACTCGGTGGCATACGGCAAGGGCCAGCAGGGCATGGGCCAGTCCCGCTCCCTCGTACAGATGGCGACCGGCGCGGGCAAGACGTTCACGGCGGTGACGTTCTCGTACCGGATGATCAAGCATGCACGCGCGGAGCGCGTCCTGTTCCTGGTCGACCGCAACAACCTCGGGGCGCAGGCTTTCGCGGAGTTCGAGAACTTCAAGACCCCCGACACTGACCGTAAGTTCGCGGACCTCTACAACGTCCAGCGGCTCGGCGCGGAGGGGATGCTCCCCTCCTCCAAGGTCGTCATCTCCACCGTCCAGCGCCTCTACATGGAACTGACGGGCGTGAGCCTGCCGAACGCGGACCGGGACGCCGACGGGGAGGACGTCTCGTACGACGTCGACGTGCCCGGCGGTATCGAGGTCGGCTACAACGCGACCATCCCGCCCGAGGCCTTCGACCTGATCATCGTCGACGAGTGCCACCGCTCCATCTACGGCAAATGGCGCTCGGTCCTGGAGTACTTCGACGCTCCGATCGTCGGCCTCACCGCCACCCCCGTGGCCCAGACCTTCGGCTACTTCAACGGCAACCTGGTCAGCGAGTACTCGTACCAGGAGGCGGTCGCCGACCGCGTCAACGTCGACTTCTCCGTCTACGAGATCGAGACGCGGATAACGGCTGAGGGCGGCGTCATCGCGCGAGGTACCATCCCCGTCCGCGACCGTCGCACACGCCGTCAGCGCTACGAGGACATCGCCGAGGACATCGAGTACGGCGCGAAGCAGGTCGGCGTCGGCGTCATCAGCAAGGACCAGTTGCGTACGGTCGTCCAGACCTTCCACGACCGCCTATTCACGGAGATCTTCCCGGAGCGTGCGAAGCACGACAAGGCGACAGGCGCGCTGCGGTGGGACGAGATGTACGTCCCGAAGACGCTGGTCTTCGCCAAGAACGACAACCACGCAGAGGAGATCGTCGAGGTCATCCGCGATGTCTTCGGCAAGGGAAACGACTTCTGCGCGAAGATCACGAGCGCGGCGAGCAACGCGGCCGAGCGACTGGCCAACTTCCGCAACCTCCCCCAGATGCGGATCGCGGTGACCGTCGACATGATCGCGACGGGTACGGACGTCAAGCCGCTGGAATGCCTGCTGTTCCTGCGCGATGTGAAGAGCTGGGCCTACTTCGAGCAGATGAAGGGCCGTGGCGCACGCACCCTGACGCTGACGGAGTTCGAGAAGGTGACCCCGGGGGTCGGCCCCAAGACCCGCTTCGTGATCGTCGACGCGGTCGGCGTGACGAAGAAGCCGAAGATCGACGCGGCACCGCTGGAACGCCACACGGACAAACAGATCAGCCTGGAGAAGCTACTGCGCAAGACAGCGGCCAACACCATTGAAGAGGAAGAGGTCTCCACCCTCGCCGCGCGCCTCGCCAAGCTCGACATTCAGATGACGGGCGAGGAGCGCGCGGAAGTGGCACGCCTGAGCGGTGGCCGGGAGCTGAAGGACATCGTCCAGAAGATGGTCAAGGCTGTCTCGGCGGACGAACAGCTGGACGCACGAGAGGCCGCCGAGCGCGCGGGCCGCAACCCTGAGCGGGCGGTACGCGACCTCATCGAAGAGGCGATCAAGCCTCTGGCCGCTCAACCGGCGCTGCGCTCCCGCCTGTTGGAGATGCGCCGGGCGAAGGACATCCTCTACGACGAGAACGGCGTGGACGAGCTGCTGCGCGCGGGTGGGGTCGTCGACGACAAAGAAGCGGCGACGGAGACGGTCCGCAGCTGGCGCCAGTACATCGACGACAACCGGGACAAGATCGCGGCGATGTCCCTGGCCTTCAGCGCGGGCTCCGATGTCCGGCCGGGCGACGCGATGCGCCAGCTGAAGGACGTGGCCCGCAGCATCGCCCGGCCGCCGCGTGCGTGGACCCCGGACCGGCTGTGGAGGTCTTACGAGCAGCTCGGCGAGGCGACGCTGGACGAGGTCCGCCGCCGGCACACGGCCGCCGACCTGCTGTCCCTGCTCCGCTACGAACTCGCTGGCGGTGCCGAAAGGGGCGCCCCGGCCCCACGCCCGTACGCGGAGCTCGTGGAGGAGCGTTACGCGGCGTGGATCGCCCGTCAGGAACAGATGGGCACCCGTTTCACTGAACGTCAGCGCTGGTGGCTCGACCGTATCGCTGTGGCGACCGCCGGGAGTGTACGCTTCGACACCGCTGACCTCGATTACGATCCTTTCGCGAAGCGAAACGGAACTGATGGATTCCTCGCCGAATTCGGTGAGACGCGGGCAGAACAAATCATTGAGGAACTGGACAGGGAGCTGAGCGCGTGACGGCCGAGTGGGGTGCGGGGCCGGGGGGTTCGGCGGACTTGTCGGGGAACGGGCTGCCGGAGGGGTGGGCGCGGGTCAGTATCGGTGAACTGTGTGAGGTAAACCCCCGCGGATTTGACGAAGAGCCCGATGACGATGACCTGATTTCTCAAGTTCCCATGGCCGCTGTCGAAGCTGAGACAGGGCGTATGGATGCCTCCGCGCAGGTGCGGTACGGCGACCTCAAGAAGAAGTCGCTGACTCGGTTCCAGGAGAATGACGTACTCTTCGCCAAGATCACTCCTTGCATGGAGAACGGGAAGATTGTGGTCGCGCGAGGGCTGACGGGTGGACGGGCGCTGGGGAGCACCGAATTTCACGTGTTGCGCAGCCGTGGAGCGGTCCTGCCCGAGTACGTGATGCATTACCTGTTGCAACGAAACGTGCGCCGTGTGGCAGAGCAGCACATGTCAGGTGCTGTGGGTCAGCGTCGGGTCCCGCGACCGTACTTGGCGGACCTTGAGATCCTCGTCCCGCCCCTTGCCGAACAGCACCGCATCGTCGCCAAGCTGGACGAACAGCTGGCGCACATCGAGGCGGGCGAGGCGGCTGTTGAGGCTGCTTCTGCTAAACAGCAGCCACTCGTGGACAGCATGCTCGACAGGTGTGTCCTTGGCTTGAAATACGAGTCAGGGGAGGAATCCCTGGAGGAGATTCGAACGCAGTCCAGCAGGAAGATTGATTACACGTCTCTACGTGCCCTTCCTGCAGGGTGGTCATGGCGTGTAGCGCGGGACGTGTGCTCTTCGATCGTATCTGGTTCGACACCGCAGGCTTCGCTTATGCATGCGGATGTGGGTGATGTTCCTTTCCTTAAGGTCTACAATATTTCGAAGCGTGGATTTGTAGATTTTACGGTGCGTCCAACTTTTATTGATCGTGATACGCATGAACAAGGGCTCAAGCGTTCCAGGGTGCTGCCGGGTGACGTGCTCACGAATATCGTAGGACCCCCTTTGGGGAAGACAGCCGTGGTTCCGGCGAATCACCCTGAGTGGAATATGAATCAGGCTATTGTGGCTTTTCGTGCGGGGTCGGAAATCTCGCCGGAATGGCTGCGATTTGTGCTTCAATCTCCGTACGTCATTGGTCTTCTGGTGGGAACGGCTCGCGCGACTGCTGGGCAGTTCAATATTGCCCTTTCGACGTGCAGGGAGCTTCCCATCCCGGTTCCCCCGAGGAGCGCTCAGGACGAACTGTGCAAGGAACTTGGTGCAGCCATCGAGGAGCTTTCCAGACTTGAGGAAAGCGTTCGCGGCTTGAGTGGGGAGGCGGTTGAACTGCGCCGCGCCCTCCTCCACGCTGCCTTCACCGGCACCCTCGTCCCCCAGGACCCCACCGACGAGCCCGCTTCCGCGCTGCTCGACCGGATCCGCGCCCAGCGGGCAGCCGCTGAAGCCAAGCCGACCGCCCGGCGCAAGCGCACCCTCCGTAAGACAACCCAGGCCGCCGCCCCCACCACCTCCGGCCGACCGGTTCCCTCCGGCACCCAGGAAGCACTTCCCCTGTGAGCACCACTATGAGCGACAGCACCGAGAAGTCGACCCCCGCGGACGCCCCCGACACCGCCGCCGCGACACCCCCCACTCCCCGCACACCGGCACCCGCGTCGGCCTCGACCTCCACCCTGGTCAACCGCCTCTGGTCGTACTGCGAACTGCTGCGCCACTCCGGCGTCTCGACCCTCGACTACGTCGAGCAGCTCACGTACCTCCTGTTCCTCAAGATGGCCGACGAGCGCGCCAACCGCTCGCACGTCTTCCGGCGCAACCTTCCTGAGGAGCCCCTCGTCCCCGAGGGGCGTGACTGGGCGAGCCTGATGACCCGGTCCGCCGAAGCGCTGCTCGATCACTACGAGTTCATCCTCAAGGATCTCGGCCAGCGCGGCGGAACGATGCTCGGTGAGGTCTTCCTCAAGGCTCAGAACAAGATCCATGAACCGGCTGTCCTGGAACGCCTCATCAAGGATCTGATCGACCCCTACACCTGGACCACCGAGAACCAGGACCTCAAGGGCGACGCATACGAGGGCCTTCTCCAGCGCGGCGCCGAGGACCGTAAGACGGGCGCCGGGCAGTACTTCACGCCGCGCCCGCTCATCGACGCCATGGTCGATTGCGTCCAGCCGAAGCCCGGCGAGTGGATCACCGACCCGGCCTGCGGTACCGGCGGCTTCCTCATCGCTGCGCATGCCCACCTCGTTCAGAACTACGAGGACGAGCTCTATGGCGACAAGGGCCGTGCCCTCCAGACCGGCGCGATCACCGGCTACGAACTCGTCCGCGAGACCGGCCGCCTCGCCCTGATGAACATGCTGCTGCATGGCATCGGCCGCTCAGAGGCCAAGCCACTCATCACCATCCAGGACTCCCTGGCCCGGTCCCCGATCAAGCACTACGACATCGTGCTGGCCAACCCGCCCTTCGGCGTCGGCTCAGTGACAGGCGAGTCCTACACCGCCCGTACCGACTTCTGGGCGCCGACCACCAACAAGCAGCTCAACTTCGTCCAGCACATCTACAACCTGCTGAAGACCAACGGCCGGGGTGCCCTCGTCCTGCCCGACAACGTCCTCTTCGAAGGCGGCGCCGGCGAGACGATCCGCAAGAACCTGCTCAACCTCTGCGACGTCCACACCCTCTTGCGCCTGCCCACCGGCATCTTCTATGCCAACGGCGTCAAGGCCAACGTCCTCTTCTTCGACAAGACCGGCCAGCGCTCCGGCGGCCGCCCCGGCACCCGTCAGCTCTGGGTCTACGACTTCCGCACGGACCAGCGCTTCACGCTCAAGCAGCGGCAGTTGAGGCGCGAGCACCTCGACGACTTCGTCGCCGCCTACCACTCGGGCGGCAAGGACTTCACCGCTCGTAAGCCGAGCGACCGCTTCCGCGCCTACGGCTACGACGAGCTGATCGCCCGCGACAAGGTCAACCTCGACCTCACGGTCCTGAAGTCCGCATCCGGTGCCACCACTGAGTACGCCTCGCCCGATGTGATCGCACAAGAGATCGTCGACGAACTCGAAGTCGCGCTGGCCCAGTTCACGGCCGTGGCCCGCGCCCTGAAGAAGGACGCGCCGCAGTCGGGCGACGACGAGTAGGGGTTTACAGCGGGCCGGTGGTTCATTGGAACCTCCGGCCCGCTGCTGTTCCTACGCCTGTGAACTCACAGTTCGCCGGCCAGCACGCCCGCCCGGAATGCGGCCCACTCGGACGCGGTGAACCGTAGCGGCTCCCGCTCCGGGTTCTTCGAGTTGCGCACGGCCCGCGCGCCGCGCGGCAGTTCGGCGACCTCGACGCAGCCGTTCTCGCCTGCGCTTGCGGATGCCGTGCGCCATTTCGCGGCAGAGAGATCCTCTGCGTACAGCTCTGCCTTTGGGTCCGTCACGTGCGGCTTTCCTCTTCTATCCGTGCGATGAGTGCCGTCGAGTCGTCCACGGGGAGTGCGGCCGCGACGATGCGCTCGAAGGCGTCGGCGAAGACCTGCACTTCGTCGACGCCCTCAACGTAAGTCGCACCGATGAGTTTTCCAAGAGAACGACATCCGGCATCGGCCCAGGAAAGCCGACCAGGTTGAAACCGCCAGCGCCTCCAGGGTGCGGTGTCGCGGCCAACGGCATGACCTGCAAAGTGACGTTGGGTAGCTCCGCGGCATCCAGCAGCCGACGCAACTGGTTGCGCATCGTGTCAGGACGTACGGCGAAGCGTTGATACAGGACCGCCTCGTGGATCACTGCCCAGAACTTCAAGGGTGCCTTCGGACGGGTGAGCATCGCATGCCGTGCCATACGAACTTCGGCTAGGGCCGCTGTCTCTTCCGGAGTGCGCGTGGTGGCGTTGGCCGCGGCAGTCTCACATGCGTAGCCAGCAGACTGAAGGAGCCCTGGAACGAGCAGCGGACTCCAGATACGAATGCTTTCCGCGTCTGACTCCAGGGAGATGTAGTCGGCGTACGCCGGGGCTACGACTCCGCTGTAGGTCTGCCACCACCCCTGCTTCCGGGCGTCCTTGGCCAGCCCTTCCAGCGCGCTCACGATCTCTGGATCTGTCACGCCGTACACGGCAAGCAGCGGTGCCACTTCGGCTGGGCGAATGTGTCCGTTGGCCGTCTCAATCCGCGACAACTTCGGCCCCAGCCAGCCCAGTTCCGCGGAGGCCGCGTCGAGGCTCATCCCGGTCGCGTTGCGATACCGGCGCAGGGCCTCGCCAAGTCGGCGGCGTCGAACGGTGGGTACGGGGCGCACATTTGGCATGGGTCGAGCTTGTATCACACGATCTGAACGTCCAGGGGAACGGAAATTCGATCTATCAACTCTGGTGACAAACTTGCAATCGATCATGAATGGGCAGGACCGCCAATTCAAGTGCAACCGAACCGAGTTGAAGCGCCACGTGTAAGGAGTCCCCATGCCCCACTCCCTCGGGTGGTACCACACCCCCACTTCCACCGGCTTCGTCCTGCACCTCTCCGCCACCCCCGACCACCTCCGCGCCACCCGCACCCTCATCGGCAAGGCCCTCGCCGAGGCCGGTGTCGGCGAAGACCTCACGCACTCGGCGCAATTGCTGATGTCCGAGCTGTGCGGCAACACCATCCGGGCCTGCGGTGACTTCGTGCCGCTCGTCGCCGAGGTGGAGGTGGAGCCGCGCCTCTGGCGCGACACCGGCGCGGATTGGGCCGTTTGGGTCCGGCTGCACGACCCGTACCGGAGTGCGCTCCCCGTCCACGGTGGCGTACCACTCGGCGATCCAGAAGCCGAATCGGGGCGTGGGCTCCCTCTCGTGGACCTGCTCGCCCCGGGTTGGCGAATCGCTGCCACGCCGGTCGGCAAGCAGGTGTGCTGCCGGATCGCGGGGGAGTAGGGCACCCTCCAAGTACCTGCTCACCGCAGCGAACAAATGCGCTGCGTCCTACGATGGGAGGGAGCTGATCGTTCGCGGCGCCCTCCGTCGTTCTGACGTGGTGTCATCGCATGCTGCTGCCGTCGACGTGTCCGCTCGGACAGGGACGTACGACAACGGGTGGGGCTCACGTGGCGACAGAGCGGGACGAGATAGCGGCGAGAGGGCCGGAGCGAGGGTGGGAGGCGCGGCGCATTCTCCAGCGCTGGCAGCGGTTCTACCAGACCAAGACCAGCGCCAAGGCGCTGACGAAGCTGGAGTTCGCCGAGCACGTCGCCTACCTGCTTTTTCTCAAGCTCGACCACGAGCGCGCCCGTCCCACCGGGGCTCTCGCGCGTCCCGCCGTCGCGCCGCAGGGGGCGTGGCTGCGGCTTGTCGACGCCAGCGGTGACGCCCTCCATGAGGCGCTCGGCGAGCTGATGGCCGATCTCGGCGATGCGCGACCGAAGGACCCGCGGCGCGCGACCGCGAGTGTCCTATTCCAGGACGCGCGGCCTTGGAACGTGGACAGGATGGCGGAACTCGGACGCCTGATTACTGAGGAGTTCGACCCGTACCGTTGGTCCGACGTGCCGAGGGACGAACTGGGCACCGCTTTTTCGGAGTTGATCGCCGACTGTCGCGACGACCTGCGCTCGAAGCGGGACACCGGCCAGTTCCTCACCCCGCCCCCGCTGCTCGCCGTCGTGGCGAGAGCCCTGGCTCTCACGCCTGGTGACAGGGTCGTCGACGCGGCCGTTGGCATCGGTACCAGCCTCATCGCCGCGCACCGTGAGATGGCGGCGGGTGGCGGACGCGTCGACGCCTCGGCCATCGCGGGCGCGGACATCGACGTACAGATGTGCCGCCTTGCCACGATGAACGTGCTACTCAACACGGGCCGGCCGTTCTACGACGCGCCGCCGGTGCTCCGTGCCGACTCCCTCAAGGCACGCGAGCACGTCGTGCGACGCCATGAGCGGGACGTGCCCGCGACCGTCGCCATCTGCAATCCGCCGTTCAGAAGCGACGTCGCCGCCGACACCGAGCACCGCGACGACTTCTGGGCGCCAAACGCGCTTCTCCCGGCCAACTTCCTTCAGCACCTGGCCATCACGCTGCCTCAGGGCGCCAGGGCCGCCGTCTTCGTCCCCGACGGTGTGCTGTTCCAGAGCGGCGCGGCGGAAACGATCCGTCGCGCGCTGTTGATGAACTGCGACGTGCACACCCTGCTGCGGCTGCCGACCGGCATGTTCTACGACACCAACTCCAAGTCGAACATCCTTTTCTTCACGAAATCCACCCCGCGGCCGTCCGGGGAGCCTGCGACGCGTGAGGTGGGAGTGTTCGACCTTCGGGACCGTCACTACACGGACACCGTGAACCCCCTGGCGGAAGCCGACTTCGAGGAGTTCCTCACCACTTACCGGATACGCGCCGCCGGGCAGCCGCTGGAGAGCGAGCCATCGTGCTTCAGGCGCTACGACGCGAGCGAGATACTCCGCACCTCTCACGCCAGCCTCTCTCTGAACGGCCGTGCCGCGACAGCCCTCGACGATTACGGCGACCCTCGTGCCATCGCGAAGTCCATCGTGCAGCACCTCGGTGACGCGCAGCGCAGCTTTCGAGCTGTCATGGACTCGTTCGACTGACACCACCAAGTCACCCGCCCTGCGCATGCGTACGACCGGCCCTGCGCCCACCCCCGTACACCCAGCACGAGCGAACAGGAACATTGTGGCCGAGACGTCCCACCGCCAGATCGCCCTTTCCCAGAATGAGAAGGACACCGCCCTGCGACAGGTGCGCAACGTTCTGGACGAGACGTACAGCGACCTCATCGACATGAGCGACTTCGGTAATAGGAGGGCCGAAGACCTCCAGACCGCGCGTCGCTCCCGCTCTCTCGCCGCCCACGGCGTTCGCATGGTCACCGGTTGGAGCGCGGCTCAGGCCGCCCAGTGCGTCATCGACGGCGGTCAGGACCAGGGTATCGACGCCATCGCGGTGGTCCCGGAGGCGGCTCGCATCTACCTGATCCAGGCCAAGTGGAGCGAGAAGGGGAAGGCGTATGCGAGCGAGCGTGAGGTCCGTGATCTCTTCGTCGGTCTCTCCCTCATCGACAGCGGCCAGGCGGCCCAGTTCAATCAGCGGGGAAGGGTCCTGGCCGAGCAGGCCAAGGAGCTGCTGGACGCCAAGGACGTGGTCGCCGAGATCGTCGTCGTCTTCGTCCAGATGAGCACCGATGCCCCATCTCCCGGGGTGTTTCAGGCCGTTGCCAATGGCAAGGCGGAGTTCAACCACCAAGGCGACGTGGTCGGTGAACGCTTCGTCTTCGCGCAGGAGATCCATGAGACGGTCCGCAGCTTCACCCGGCGTGACCCCGTAAACCTGGACGTCTCGCTGTTCCCGTGGTTCGAGTTCGGATCCGCGGCGACCACCTACACCTCGTACGTCGGAGTTCTCCGCGCCGAACAGATCGCGACCTGGGCGCGGCACGAGACCCGGCTCTTCGAGTTGAACCTGCGCAACCCGCTGGGCGTTACCCGTATCAACACCGAACTCGTCAGCACCTTGACCGAGGAGCCGTCGAACTTCTGGTACTACAACAATGGCATCACCATCCTGTGCGAGAGGGTGGAAACCGGTGTCGGCTCGCAAAAGATCCCCTGGAAGTACCCGCTGCGGCTGACGGCCTTCGGAGCCAGTGTCGTCAACGGAGCGCAGACGGTGCGGGCCATCATCGAGGCCGTCTCACATGGTGACGAGGAGAGCCTCGCCGAACTCGCCGAGGTCAACGTGCGCTTCATCGTTACCGGCAAGGACCGGGACTTCGCCCAGCACACGACGAAGGCCACCAACCGGCAGAACGACATCCAGCCCCGCGACTACATCGCCCTGGAAAGCGTCCAGAGTGAACTAGCCCAAGAGTTCCGGACCGAACTCGGCCTCGTCTACAGCGTCCGCCGTGGCGAACTCGCCCCACGCGATGACGAGGGCTGCTCCAACACCGAAGCTGCCACCGCCCTCGCCTGTGCGCACAACGACAGCCGTTTCGCGGCTCGCCTAGTCGCGGCCGGTTCCACAGACGTACTGTGGGAGCGGGGTGCCGGTGGGGTCTACGACACCCTGTTCCGCACCGTGCCCGGCGTGTACGAGACCTGGAACGCCGTCCTCGTGCTCCGGGCCGTACGCGCTGCTCTGAGCGCACGTCGAGAGCGCTACGGTCGGCGTACCGCCGGGGTGATCGAGACCGGCACTTTCCTCATCGCGCACTTGGTGCTGAAGCAGCTGCTTGCCGAGGACCCCGGCATCGGTGAACCCGACGAGGCCCTGACTTGGGCGAAGAACGCCTGCGAGGCGGTGCCGTCTCTGGTGGACCGGACCGTCCCCTTGCTCGTCCGGTGCATGGACGACGGTTTCGGCCCGCGCTCTGATCTCAAGCACCTGTGCGCCGATGCCAACACCGAGCAGCGCGCCGCACTCGTCGCCGCGGTCCTCGCGGAACTCGGTAGCCGGGACCCCGCCGCTGTCGAGGAAATCGCGGAACAGTACCTGCGACAGATCAAGAAGCCCCGTAGAAAGCGCCGCCCCAACGCTGTGCATGTGCTCGTCGACCAGCAGGTCCTGCCTGAGGGCAGTCCTCTCCGGCTCAACATCTACATCCCCGTGGAGCAGGAAGCGCTCGCTGAGTGGCTCGCCGGGAACGAACGGCGTTCCCGCGCCACCTGGACCAACAACCGCACCAGGCCCATCGTCTGGGCAGCGGACGGCAACGCCTACTCGCCGTCGGGCCTCATCGCACGTATGTGGGAGCTCGCCGAGTGGGAGGAACGCCCCGTGTCCAATCAGGGCACGGAAAGGTGGGTCACCGAAGACGGAGAGACTCTCGCCTATCGCGCTTGGAGGCTCCTGGACGGGTTGGAGGGCGAGGGCGAGACTGATGCGTAGAGCATCCCCGAAGTGTGACCTCGGCGGCCCAGGTGTAGGTACAGTGGAGGCTATGTAGGCACAATTAAAGGGGTTGCCATGAGCGCCATCTCCGTTCGCGAGTTCTCACACAACCCCAGCGCCGTCTTCGCCCGCGTGGAGAAGGGGGAGACCGTCGAGGTCACCCGACACGGCAACGTCATCGCCATACTGACCCCGGCGCAAAGCCCCCTGCAGCGGTATGCGCACCTGGTGGCGGAGGGCCGGATCAGGCTGCCCGACCACACGGCGGCAGACCGCCACGGCATGCCGCGCTACGACGTGCCCGACGACGTCGATCCGCTCGCCACCCTCCTCGCGGAACGCGAGGAGGACTACCGGTGATCTACATGGACTCCTCGGCACTGGTCACATGGATGTCGCGGCGCAACTACTGGACCGCGTTGGACGCCTTTCTCGGCGACAGGGGAAGCCGTCCCATGGCCACGAGTACTCTGGGCTTCATCGAGACGACCCGCACACTCGACCTCATGGGCACGTTCCCCGACGCCATGACCGAGCTGGAGCGCAGAGTCGGCGAGATTCTGCTGACCCCGGAGGTGCGTCGGGCGGCGGCCGCGCTGACCGGCCGCCTGCGCACGATGGACGCCGTCCATGTAGCCAGCGCACTCACTCTGGCGGAGAGCCTCACGGCGCTGGTGACCTACGACAAGCGCATGCTGGAGACCGCGCTCGCGGCAGGTCTGCCCGCCCATGCCCCCGGAATGACGACCTGACCCGGCACCGACTGTAGAAACCCGACAGCGAGCCCCCCGAGCCACTGTCGATGCCCCGATGTCCCGGGCTGCGACCGGCCCGATAGGTTTTCGGTGAAGCCGCCTGTCATCGAGGTGTTCGGGCGGATGTGTCAGATCCCTATCGAAAGGGTGATCCGTTGAGCCGCTCGGTTCTCGTCACCGGAGGCAACCGGGGCATCGGCCTCGCCATCGCCCGCGCGTTCGCCGACGCCGGCGACAAGGTCGCCATCACGTACCGCTCGGGCGAGCCGCCGGCGGGCTTCCTGGCGGTGAAGTGCGACATCACCGACACCGAGCAGGTGGAGCAGGCCTACAAGGAGATCGAGGCCGAGCACGGCCCGGTCGAGGTCCTGATCGCCAACGCCGGCATCACCAAGGACCAGCTCCTGATTCGCATGTCCGAGGAGGACTTCACCTCGGTCGTCGACACCAACCTCACCGGCACCTTCCGCGTGGTCAAGCGCGCCAACCGCGGCATGCTGCGCGCCAAGAAGGGCCGTGTCGTCCTGATCTCCTCGGTCGTCGGCCTCTACGGCGGCCCCGGCCAGGCCAACTACGCCGCCTCCAAGGCCGCCCTGGTCGGCTTCGCGCGCTCCCTCGCCCGTGAGCTGGGCTCGCGCAACATCACCTTCAACGTCGTCGCGCCCGGCTTCGTCGACACCGACATGACCAAGGTGCTCACCGACGAGCAGCGCGAGGGCATCGTGAAGCAGGTGCCGCTCGGCCGCTACGCGCAGCCCGAGGAGGTCGCCGCGACGGTGCGGTTCCTCGCCTCCGACGACGCCTCGTACATCACTGGAGCCGTCATCCCCGTTGACGGCGGACTGGGAATGGGTCACTGATCACCATGAGCGGAATCCTCGAGGGCAAGCGCGTCCTGATCACCGGTGTGCTGATGGAGTCCTCCATCGCCTTCCACGCCGCCAAGCTGGCCCAGGAGCAGGGCGCCGAGATCATCCTGACCGCCTTCCCGCGGCCCACGCTGACCGAGCGCATCGCCAAGAAGCTCCCCAAGCCCACCAAGGTCATCGAGCTCGACGTCACCAACGACGAGCACATGGGCCGCCTGGCCGACATCGTCGGCGAGGAGCTCGGCGGCCTGGACGGCGTCGTGCACTCCATCGGCTTCGCGCCCCAGGACGCGCTCGGCGGCAACTTCCTGAACACCCCGTTCGAGTCCGTGGCCACCGCCATGCACGTCTCGGCGTACTCCCTGAAGTCGCTCACCATGGCCTGTCTGCCGCTGATGCAGAACGGCGGCTCGGTCGTCGGCCTCACCTTCGACGCGCAGTACGCCTGGCCGCAGTACGACTGGATGGGCCCGGCCAAGGCCGCCCTGGAGGCCACCAGCCGCTACGTCGCGCGCGACCTGGGCAAGCAGAACATCCGCTGCAACCTCATCTCCGCGGGCCCGCTCGCCTCCATGGCCGCCAAGTCCATCCCGGGCTTCGCCGACCTCGCCTCCGTGTGGGACAACCGCTCCCCGCTGGAGTGGGACCTCAAGGACCCGGAGCCGGCCGGCAAGGGCATCGTCGCCCTGCTGAGCGACTGGTTCCCGAAGACCACGGGCGAGATCATCCACGTGGACGGCGGTCTGCACGCCATCGGAGCCTGATCTCCGGTACGTCCTCGACGCCCCGTTCCCCCAGGGAGCGGGGCGTCCCCCGTTCGGCCTACCCGGCCGGGCGCGGGCGGCCCACAACTGCGCACTCTGGATTACGCGTTCACCACGCGCTTCCCTCCCCAGCACGGCCGAGGAGGTCCCCTTGTGCGCCTGTCCCGCAGCCTGGCCTCAGTGACCGCAGCCGTCTGCCTCGTGCTGTCCCTGCCGTACGACGCGATGCCGCACGCACGCGTGGCGGCGCACTCCGCCGCTCCGGAGCTGTTCGGCGCCTCCTGCCGGAGCAGGGTCACCGGCTCCCGGGTGACCGCCTACTGCCACAACCCCTATCCGCGCACCGACGGCGTCCGTCTGCACATCGAGTGCGAGCGCTGGTGGGACCTCGACAGCGACGGCGCCGAGGTCGGGGCCGGGCCCGCGCAGACCGTGCGGCTGACCGGCCGGTGCTGGAAGGAGATCCGCGCGGTGTGGATCAGCCACCGGAAGCTGGCGCTGTGAACCGTCCGGGACGGCACAGGAACGGATAGCCGGCCGCCTCCCGCGCGGCGGCCGCGGAGTCGCCCGCGCGGATCGCGTCGACGAGCCCGGTGTGGTCCATGTACGTCTCCGGCGTCAGCTCGTCGCCGACGTCCCCGCGCAGCCAGTCCCGCAGCACCTCGCCGAGGTCCGCGTACATCTCGGTCATCACGTCGTTGTGGGAGGCCGCCACCACCGCCAGGTGGAAGGTGGCGTCCGCCGTGACGAAGGCCTCCTTGTCACCCGTCTCCCAGGCCTCGTCGCGCCGCACCAGGAGCGCGTCGAGCTGCTTGAGGTCCTTCTCGGTGCGCCGCTCGGCGGCCAGCCGGGCCGCGGACGACTCCAGGGTGGAGCGCAGCTCGGCGACGTGCCGCGGGTCCGCGTCGGCGAACCGGCGGTGCATCACGCCGGCCAGCTCGCTGGTCGCCACGACGTACGTCCCCGAGCCCTGGCGGATGTCCAGCAGGCCGTTGTGCGCGAGCGCCCGCACGGCCTCGCGGACGGTGTTCCGGGCGACTCCGAGCTGCTCGACGAGCTCCGGCTCGGTCGGGATCCGGGCACCGACCGGCCACTCGCCCGAGGTGATCTGGTTGCGCAGCGCGGCGATGACCTGCTCGGACAGGGCCGAGCGGCGGGGATGGCTCAGGGGCATGGCACACCTTCGCACGGGCGGGGCGGCAGAGCGCGCCGCAGGGGTGGACAACCAATCATCCCATGATTCTATGATGGGTGTCATGGCACGCGAGGAAACCCGGACGGTGAAGTCCACGACGGCACGCAGCTCCGCGACCGCACCCGAGGAGGGAACGGCGGTGCCCGCCCCGCGCGCGTGGGCGGTACGACTGGTCGTCGTCGGCATCGTGCTCTCCGCCCTCAACCTCCGGCCCGCGATCACCAGCTTCGGTGCCCTGCTCGAAGAGGTCCGCGACGGACTCGGCATGAGCGGCACCCTCGCCGGACTGCTCACCTCGGTGCCCCCGCTCTGCTTCGCCGTCTTCGGCGTCATGGCGCCCCGTCTGGCCCGCCGCTTCGGCCCGGGCGCGGTGGTGTGCGCGGGGATGGTCGCCATCACCGCGGGCCTGCTCATACGGCCGTACACGGGCTCCACGGCGGGCTTCCTGGCGGCCAGCGCGCTCGCCCTCATGGGCATCGCCGTCAGCAACGTCCTGATGCCGGTCATCGTCAAGCGCTGGTTCCCGGACCGGGTCGGCTCCATGACCGGCCTCTACTCGATGGCCCTCGCGCTCGGCACCTCGGCAGCGGCGGCCGTCACCGTCCCGGTCACGGACCTGCTGGGCGGCAGCTGGCAGTCGGGGCTCGCGGTGTGGGCGGGCCTGGCCGCGGCCTCCGTGCTGCCGTGGATCCCGCTCGTGCGGGACAAGGAGACGGCGTCGAAGCCGGTTCGCAGCGCGCACGCGCGTGTGAAGGGCGCCGGTCCCGTTCAGCGCGTCCACGCGCGCGTGGAGCAGCCCCCGCTGCGGATCACCCGGAGCCGGATCGCCTGGGCGCTCGCCGTGTTCTTCGGGCTCCAGGCCACCGCCGCGTACATCACCATGGGCTGGATGGCGCAGATCTTCCGGGACGCGGGCGTGCCCGCGAGCACCGCCGGACTGCTGCTGGCCGTGACGATGGTGATGGGCGTCCCGCTGGCCTTCGTCATCCCGCGGGTGGCCACCCGGCTGCCGCACCAGGGCCCGATCGTGCTCGCCCTCGGCGTCTGCGGCCTCGCCGGATACGCGGGCCTCTACCTCGCGCCCGCCGGCGGCGCCTGGGCCTGGGCCGTCCTGCTCGGCGTCTCCAACTGCGCCTTTCCGCTGGCGCTCACCATGGTCGGCATGCGGGCCAGGACCGGCGCGGGCGTCGCCCAGCTGTCCGCGTTCGCGCAGAGCACCGGCTATCTGATCTCCATCCCCGGACCGCTGCTGGTCGGGGTGCTCTACCAGCACAGCGGCGGCTGGGGCCTGCCCATCGCGCTCATGATCGGCCTGATGATCCCGCAGATGGCGGTCGGCGTGCTGGCGGGCCGGGACCGCACGGTGGAGGACGAGGCGGCCCGCTGAGGCACCCTGGGGGCCTCGGTAAGAGACCGGGGTGCGAGACTGGCCGCATGCTCGACCCGAACCCCCAGAACGGCCAGAAGAAGATGCTGCTGGTCTTCGGCTCCTTCTTCGCCATCTTCATCGTCATCGCGATCATCGCCACGATCGCCTCACCGTGACCCCACCCGCGTCCGCCCCCTGAGGGTGGGGTTAACCCCCCGTCCCCTAGGGGGCGGGTGTCAGGGTCAACTGGGTGGATCACCGGATGGGTTGAGGGCTCCTCCTTCCGTACCTTCGAAACGTGACCGCGACGGCCGCGGACCACGGACCACTCGAAGACAGCGGAGGCATTCATGTCGGCCCCTACGCACACCCCGCCCCTCCCGGCGTCCCGGGGCGGCGTCGACATCCGGCTGCCCTGGTGGGCCCTCGTCCTGCCGACGCTCGCCTTCGTCGCGCTGCTGGCGATCGTCCTCAACCCCACCGACGCGCACGCCGCCTCCGGCGACCCCTTGGTCACCCAGTTCCTGGAGCGGGTCCAGCAGCTCATACGGCGCTGAGCACCGGCGAAGCCGCCCGTCAACTCCCTGCGCCCCATGGCCTGTTTCATGCGAAGCTGGATCCCATGAGCGTCGCAGAACCCCGCAGGATTGTCCTTTTCCGGCATGCGAAAGCCGACTGGCCCCAGGTGACCGATCATGAGCGGCCGCTCGCCGACCGGGGCCGAAAAGACGCGGCCGAGGCCGGACGGCGGCTGGCCGACTCCGGCATCCCCGTCGACCTGGCCCTCTGCTCCACCGCGGCCCGGACCCGTGAGACCTGGAAGCTCGCCGTGCAGGAGTTCCCGCACCGGCCGAAAACCGTCTACGAGGAGCGGGTCTACGAGGCCTCTCCCGGCGAGCTGATCGCCGTGCTCAACGAAACCCCGGACGACGCCCAGAACGTCGTCCTGATCGGCCACAACCCCGGTGTGCAGGGCCTCGCCGACATCCTGGCGGGCTCCGCCGAGGGCGACGCCCGCGCGCGGATGAGCAGCCGCGGCTTCCCGGCCGCCGCCTTCGCGGTCCTGTCGTTCAGCGGCCCCTGGAAGACCCTGGAGCCCGGCGTGGCCACCCTGCTCGACTACTGGGCGCCGGCCGACTGACGACCCGACCCCGCGAGACGCGACACCCGCACCGATCAGCGACGCCCCTCGCGGCCGGCCCGATCCGCCCGGACATGCCCTAACGGGACTCC
>NZ_JBEYVC010000158.1:0-25032 GCF_040643855.1 Streptomyces sp. NPDC047072
CAGGCCGATCGGGCGGACGCGTTCCAGGGCGCGGTAGTCGGCGCCCAGGTAGAGCAGGTGCAGGGAGGCACGCGCGCGTGGGTCTCACTCAGCCGCGCGCACCCAGGAGGTGATCCATGGCGAGCTGGTCGAGCTGCTCGAAGGCCATGCCGCGCGCGGCGGCCGCCTCCACGTCGAACTCCTCGAAGGCACTGCGGTCCGCGAGCAGCGCCTTGAGGCCGTCGGCCGCCGTCTGCTGCGCCAGCTCGTCCAGACGCGAGGCGCGCAGCGCCTCCTGGACCTGCGGGTCGGCGCGGAAGGCGGCCGAACGCTCCTTGAGGATCAGGTAGTTGCGCATGCAGCCCGCGGCCGACGCCCACACGCCGTCGAGGTCCTCGGTGCGCGGCGGCTTGAAGTCGAAGTGCTTCGGACCGGCGTAACCGGCGCTCTCCAGGAGGTCGACGAGCCAGAAGGCGGAGCGCAGGTCGCCGGCGCCGAAGCGCAGGTCCTGGTCGTACTTGATGCCGGACTGACCGTTGAGGTCGATGTGGAAGAGCTTGCCCGCCCACAGGGCCTGCGCGATGCCGTGCGGGAAGTTCAGCCCGGCCATCTGCTCGTGGCCGACCTCGGGGTTCACGCCGTACAGCTCGGGGCGCTCCAGGCGCTCGATGAACGCCAGCGCGTGGCCGACGGTCGGCAGCAGGATGTCGCCGCGGGGCTCGTTCGGCTTGGGCTCGATGGCGAAGCGGAGGTTGTAGCCCTGCTCGGTGACGTACTCGCCGAGGAGGTCGAAGGCCTCCTTCATGCGGTCGAGGGCGACCCGTACGTCCTTGGCGGCGCCGGACTCCGCGCCCTCGCGACCGCCCCAGGCGACGTAGGTCTCGGCGCCCAGTTCGGCCGCCAGGTCGATGTTGCGGATCGTCTTGCGCAGCGCGTAGCGGCGGACGTCGCGGTCGTTGGCGGTGAAAGCGCCGTCCTTGAAGACGGGGTGCGTGAAGAGGTTGGTGGTCGCCATCGGCACCTTCATGCCGGTCGCGTCCAGGGCCTCACGGAAGCGCTTGATGTGGCTCTCGCGCTCGCTGTCGGACGACCCGAAGGGGATCAGGTCGTCGTCGTGGAAGGTCACGCCGTGGGCGCCGAGCTCGGCCAGGCGCTGCACCGTCTCGACCGGGTCGAGGGCGCGGCGGGTGGCGTCGCCGAACGGGTCCCTTCCCTGCCAGCCGACGGTCCACAGGCCGAAGGTGAACCTGTCCTCGGGGGTGGGCTGGTAGTTCATGACGCGGCTCCTTGCTGCTCCGGACTATTTCGTCATGGCGGTTTACAAATTAGTATGCCGAAGCGTCTCTGGGAAGAGACAAAGGTGTCTCCGCACGTTTCGGGGCGAGAGACGAGCCGCACACACAGGGAGAGCCCGATGTCAGCAGCCGAGGGTCCGCTCGTCGTCGGCGTGGACACGTCCACCCAGTCCACCAAGGCACTGGTGGTCGACGCGGCCACCGGCCGGGTCGTCGCGAGCGGCCAGGCACCGCACACCGTGTCCTCCGGAGCCGGGCGCGAGAGCGACCCGCGCCAGTGGTGGGACGCCCTGTCGGAGGCCCTGCACCAGTGCGGAGACGCGGCCTGGGAGGCCGCCGCGGTGTCGATCGGAGGCCAGCAGCACGGCCTGGTCACGCTGGACGAGCACGGCGAGCCGGTGCGCCCGGCCATGCTCTGGAACGACGTGCGCTCCGCACCCCAGGCCCAGCGGCTGATCGACGAGCTGGGCGGCCCGAAGGCCTGGGCGGAGCGGATCGGCAGCGTGCCCGGCGCGTCCTTCACGGTCACGAAGTGGGCCTGGCTGGCCGAGCACGAGCCCGAGGCCCTGCGCGCCGTCAAGGCCGTGCGCCTCCCCCACGACTACCTCACCGAGCGGCTCACCGGTCAGGGCACGACCGACCGCGGCGACGCCTCCGGCACCGGCTGGTGGGCGTCCGGGACGGAGTCGTACGACACGGAGATCCTCGGCCATGTGGGCCTGGACCCCGCGCTGCTCCCGCGCGTGGTCCGGCCCGGCGAGGTGGCGGGCACCGTGCGCGACGGCCATGACCTGCCGTTCTCCAAGGGCACCCTGGTCGCCCCCGGCACCGGTGACAACGCGGCCGCCGCGCTGGGCCTCGGGCTGCGCCCCGGGACGCCGGTGATGAGCCTGGGCACCTCGGGCACGGTCTACGCCGTCTCCCGGCACCGCCCCACCGACCCGACCGGCACGGTGGCGGGCTTCGCCGACGCCCACGGCGACTGGCTGCCGCTGGCCTGCACCCTGAACTGCACACTCGCCGTCGACCGGGTCGCGACCCTGCTGGGCCTGGACCGCGAGGCCGTGGAGCCGGTGACCGGGGTCACCCTCCTGCCGTTCCTGGACGGCGAACGCACCCCGAACCTGCCCAACGCCTCGGGCCTGCTGCACGGACTGCGCCACGACACCACCGGCGGCCAGCTCCTCCAGGCCGCCTACGACGGTGCCGTTCACGCCCTGCTCGGGGCGCTGGACCTGGTGCTCGACGAGGACGCGGACCGCTCGGCCCCGCTGCTGCTGATCGGCGGCGGCGCCCAGGGCACCGCCTGGCAGCAGACCGTACGACGGCTCTCGGGCCGTCCCGTCCAGGTGCCCGAGGCCAAGGAACTGGTCGCGCTCGGCGCCGCCGCCCAGGCCGCCGGCCTGCTGACCGGCGAGGATCCGGCCGCGGTCGCCCGGCGCTGGAACACCACCGCGGGGCCGGTCCTGGAGGCCGTGGACCGGGACGAGGAGACGCTGGCAAGGATCGCCGGGGTACTCTCCGACGCATCGCCGCTGCTGGAGCGGGGGACGCGGGCCGGCTGAGGACCGAGGGGCGAGGGTTCACCGACGATCAAAGGTTCGCAGACCCGCTCAGAACGAAGGGCCGCGAGCCCGCCCGAGGATCGAGGGAGGCATGAGCGCACCGCTGCACGAGGCGCACCCGGCGGGGCCGGGGCGGGCGCTGCCCGACACCCAGCAGGGCATGCGCCGCCGCAATCTCGCCCGGGTGATGCACACCGTCAGCGCCGAGGGGCCGATGTCGCGGGCGGCGGTCGCCTCGCACATCGGTCTGACCCGGGCCGCCGTATCCACCCTCGTCGACGAGCTCATACGCTCGGGGCTCCTGGAGGAACTGGGCCCCGAGCGCCCCGGCCGGGTCGGACGGCCGGGTTCCGCGCTGGCCGTCAGCGGACGGGGGCCGGCCGGGATAGGCGCCGAGGTCGGCGTCGACCATCTCGCGGTCTGCGCGGTCGACCTGCGCGGTCAGGTGCGCTCGCGGGTGGTGCGGTACGGAGCGAACCGGGGCCGCTCCCCCGAGCCGGTGATCACAGAACTGACGGCCCTCGTACGCCGGGTCGTAGCGGAGGCCGAGGACGAGGGGCTCTGGCCCGCAGGGCTGGCCGTGGCGGTGCCCGGTCTGGTGGCGCGCGACGCCCGGACCGTCGTCCGCGCCCCCAACCTCGACTGGCAGGACACCGATCTGGGCACGCTGCTGCCCGACGACTTTCCCCTGACCGTGGGCAACGAGGCCAACTTCGGCGCGCTGGCCGAACTCTGGCTGGGCGACGGCACTCCCCATGACTTCCTGCATGTCTCGGCGGAGATCGGCATCGGTGCCGCGCTCGTGGTGGACGGGCAACTGCTGCGCGGGACACGCGGTTTCGCGGGCGAACTGGGGCATGTGCCGGTGCGCCCGGACGGTCCCCCGTGCCCTTGCGGCGGGCGGGGCTGTCTGGAGCAGTACGCCGGCGAGGAGGCGGTGCTGCGCGCGGCCGGGCTGGAGCCGGGCGAGGACCGGGTCGGGCTGCTCGCGCACCGTGCGGCCGACGGGGACGACGAGGTGCGGGGCGCGCTGCGCGAGGCGGGTGAGGCGCTGGGTATCGCGCTGACCGGCGCGGTGAACCTCGTGGACCCCGAGGGCGTCGTGCTCGGCGGCGCGCTGGCCGAACTCGCGCCGTGGCTGCTGCCGTCGCTGCGCGAGGAGCTGGCCCGGCGCACGGCGGGCCCGGCCTGCCCGGTGGCCGTGTCGCGGCTGGGTTCCGAGGGTCCGTTGCTCGGGGCCGCGCACTCGGTGGTGCGGGCGGTGCTCGACGATCCGGCGGCGGTGGCGGAACGCGGCTGACCTGTGGACGACGAGGATGTCCACAGCCCCTCAACCACCCTTGTGGGTGAGCAAGTTATCCACATTCCCAAGGTTGTCCACCGAAACGACCAGCGCTCTTCTGCCCCACCGGCAGGCGCCGTACCGTGATTCACGCGAGGCACACACCGGCCTCGACCAGCGGGAATCGGGGGTGACATGTCGGGGGAGACGACTGCGGGGCTGCGGCGCGACGCCATCGGCCTGCGCGAGGTCCTGTTCCAGAGCGTCACGGCCATGGCGCCCGCCGCGGCGGTGGCCGCGTCCATTCCGTCCGGCGCGGCCTTCGCGGGCGGCAGCCTGCCGCTGTCGGTGCTGATCGCGCTGGTGGCCTGTCTGTTCACCGCCTCCTCAGTGGCCGAACTCGCCCGGCATCTGCCGGCCGCGGGCTCGGTGGCCACGTACGCGGCCCAGGGGCTGCATCCCGCGATCGGCTTCCTCGTCGGCTGGGGCTACGTCTTCGTGGAGGCCCTCGTCCCACCCCTGCTGCTCCTGCAACTCGGCTTCACCACGGCGGGCACCCTGCACCAGGAGTGGTCCTCCTACCCGGCGGACCTGTGGTGGCCCTGGTCGCTCGCGGGCGCCGCGGTCATCGCCGTGGCCGGATATCTGGGCGTGCGCGCCTCGGCCCGGTTCGGCACCGTCCTCGGCGTCTTCGAAGTACTGGTCTTCCTGGTCTTCGCCATCTGGCTGATCGGCAGCGCGGGCTCGGCCAACACCCTGTCGGTGTTCGGCACTTCGCACACCGCGCAGGGTTACGGAGGGCTCAGCGGAGTCTTCGCGGGATCCGTGTACACGGTCCTGGCCTTCGCCGGGTTCGAGGCGGCCGCACCACTCGCCGAGGAGACCAGGGATCCGCGCCGGACCATGCACCGCGCGGTGCTGGGCGCGGCCCTCGCGATCGGCCTCTTCTACGTGCTGACGACCTACGCCATGACCGTGTACTTCGGACCGGACCGCTTCAGCGGGTTCGGGGCCGACGGGGCCGCGTCCTGGGAAGGGGTGGCGCGGGCGTCCTTCGGCTGGTTCTGGGTGCTGGTGTTCCTGGCTGTGGTCAACTCGACGATCGCCAACGCCAACGCGTGCGCCACTGTCTCCACCCGCACCGCCTTCGCCCTGGCCCGCATCCGCGTCCTGCCCCGCTTCCTCGCGGTGCTGCACCCCAAGTACCGCTCCCCCGCTGCCGGTATCGCCGTGCAGACCGTGGTGGCGGTCGGCGCGGTGCTGGGCCTCGGCTTCGGCTACGACCCCGTGACGGCCTTCCTGCTGCTGGCCACGGTGATCGTCACCGTCGTCATCGGTGTCTACATCGTGGTGAACCTCGCCTGCGCCGGTTACTTCCTGCGCCGCGAGCGGGAGTCGCTCAAGCCGGTACGGCACCTGCTGCTGCCCGTCCTCGGCATCGTCGCCTTCGTGCCGGCGCTGCTGACCGCGGCCGGCCTGCCCGTGTTCGACTTCGTCACCGAGCTGACCGCACCCGTGTCGTACGCCGGTCCCATCGTCGGGGTCTGGATGGCGGCCGGGGTCGTGGTCCTGGTGGTGCTGCTCCGACGGCATCCGGACCGAATAGCCGAGACCGCCCGTGTCCACCTCGACGCACCCCATCCCACCGACCTGCCCCAGAACGGAGCCACCCAGCGATGAGCGACCCCCGGATCCTGACCGTACGGCCCGAACCCGGTGAGTACGCCTGGACGTTCGGCGGGGCCCCGCCGGTCGCCCGTATCGCGCCCGGCACGGTCCTCGACCTGTACACCGAGGACTGCTTCGCCGGACGGGTGCGGTCCGAGAAGGACCTGGTGTCCGAAGTGTGCGAGTTCCCCTTCCTGAACCCCCAGACGGGTCCCTTCCACATCGAGGGCGCCGAGCCGGGCGACACGGTCGCCGTGCACTTCGTGTCGATCGAACCGGCCCGGGACTGGGCCGCGTCGACCACCGTGCCGCTGTTCGGCGCGCTCACCTCGACGCACACGACCGCCACGCTCCAGCCCCCGCTGCCGGAGACGGTGTGGATCTGGCAGCTGGACCGCGCCCGGCGCACGGCGCTGTTCAGGGCACACGAGAGCGACATCGAGATCGAGCTGCCGATGGATCCGATGCACGGCACGGTGGGCGTGGCCCCGGCCAACCTGGAGGTGCGTTCGGCGCTGGTGCCCGACGCGCACGGCGGGAACATGGACACACCGGAGATGCGGGCGGGCGTCACCTGCTACCTCGGGGTCAACGTGGAGGGCGCGCTGCTGAGCCTCGGCGACGGCCATGCCCGGCAGGGCGAGGGAGAGACCTGCGGGGTCGCCGTCGAGTGCGCGATGAACACCGTGGTGGTCGTCGAACTGCTCAAGGGGCTCGCCACCCCGTGGCCGCGCATCGAGTCGGACACGCACATCATCTCGACGGGGTCGGCGCGGCCGTTGGAGGACGCGTTCCGGATATCGCAGCTCGATCTCGTGCAGTGGCTGGTGCGCGACTACGGGTTCGGTGAGCTGGACGCGTACCAGTTCGCGACCCAGGCCGTGGAGTCGCCGCTGGCGAACGTGTGCGACACCAACTACACGTGTGTGGCCAAGATCCGCAAGGAGTGGCTCCCGGCACGCGAGACTCACCGCGGGGTGCACGCCCTGCTCCGTGAGACCGCGGCGGCCCTGCGGGGCTGAGCGAGCGAACGCCTCGCGGGAGCCGACGCCGCACAGACGAAAGGCACTTGATCCATGGAACGCGCCAGACCGTCGGCCGGCCGGCGGCTGCTGTTGAAGGGGGCCGTTCTGGCCGCCGTACCGTACGCGTTGCTCCCCGCCGCGCAGGCGGGTGCGGCGCCGCAGCCCGTCGACCATCCGGACGCCGAGTGGGAGCCGGCGACGACCGCCAACTACACGAAGGCCGACCGCCCCTGGTCGCACCGGGTGGACCGGGTGGTCGTCCACGTCACGCAGACCTCCTACACCGGCACGCTGGCCATCTTCCAGAACCGGGCGAAGAAGGTGTCCGCGCACTACGTGGTGCGGTCGGCGGACGGTCATGTGGCGCAGTGCGTCCGGGAGGCCGACATCGCCTGGCATGCCGGGAACTGGAGCTACAACACCCGCAGCGTCGGCATTGAGCACGAAGGATGGGTGGACAAACCCGCCTACTTCACCGACGCCCTGTACGAGCAGTCCGCGCGGCTCACGGCGGGGATCTGCGAGAGGTACGGCATCCCCCGGGACCGTGCGCACATCATCGGGCACTACGAGGTGCCGGGCACGGACCACACGGACCCGGGGCCGTACTGGGACTGGACGCGTTACATCAGGATGGTCCAGCTCATGTGACGGTCGGGGGCTCATCGTTCGGGTGACGCCGGTCGAAGAGGTTGTCGGCACGCGTACCGGGAGTGACGATGTCCTCAGCCGCATCGCCTTCCGGGGAGGCCGAGTTGAACGATCCATGGGTGGCCCTGGAACCGGGGGCCGACCCTGCCGAGCGCCTGCGGATGCTGCGGCGGGCGCACGAGACGTTCACCGCGGCGGGCACGGTGCAGCGGCCGGTGCGGCCGGTGGTGGCGGACTCGTGGCGGCGTTCGGCGCGGGCCGGGGTGGGACCGGACGGCACGGCGAGCGTCGAACTCACCGACGGCGATCTCGGTGCCTACCGGGCCGAGCACCCGCTGGCCCGGGTCATGCCGCTGTTCCGGGAGCTGATGGGCACGTTCGCGGCCGACGGCGAGCATCTGCTGGCGGTGTGCGACGCGCACGGCAGGCTGCTGTGGGTCGAGGGACACGCGACGACCCGGCGGCAGGCGGGGCTGATGAACTTCGTGCCGGGCGCGCGGTGGGCGGAGACGGCGGTGGGGACGAACGCGCCGGGCACCGCGGTGGCGGTGGACCGGCCGGTACAGGTGTTCGCGGCGGAGCACTTCATCCGCCGGGTGCAGCCGTGGACCTGCGCGGCGGCGCCGGTGCACGACCCGCGGACCGGGCGGGTGCTCGGCGCCGTGGACATCACCGGTGGGAACGGTCTGGCGCATCCGCACAGTCTGGGGTTCGTCCAGGCGGTCGCGCGGGCCGCCGAGTCCCAGCTGGCGCTGCTCCTGCCGGCGCGGCCCGCGACCGACACCCCGGAGCTGACCGCGCTCGGCCGGGACGAGGCACAGCTGACCCTAAGGGGGCGCCGGATCAGGCTGAGCCGGCGGCACAGCGAGATCCTGGTGCTGCTGTCCCGGCACCCGGAGGGGCTGAGCGGGGACGAGTTGCTGTGCGCGCTGTACGAGGACGAGTCGGTGACACCGGTGACGCTGCGAGCCGAACTGGCGCGGCTGCGCCGGGTGCTCGGGCCGGGATTGCTGGACTCGCGGCCGTACCGGCTGACCGTGCCGGTGGAGTCGGACGTCGCCGTGGTCGAGCGGCGGCTGGAGAGCGGGGCGGTGACGGGGGCGGCGACCCGGTACGCAGGTCCCTTGCTGCCGGCCTCGCAGGCGCCGGCGGTGGTGCGGCTCCGGCGCCGACTGGCCGACGGGCTGCGGACGGCGCTGATCGCCCGCCGTGATCCCGATCTGCTGGCCGACTGGGCGCACGCGCCGTGGGGCGAGGAGGACCTGGAGGTGTGGCGGGCGCTGGCCGCCGTACGGCCGACGCCGGCGGTCCGGTCCCGGCTGGCCGCGCTGGAGTCGGAGTTGGGTGTGCCGGACAGGCGTCGGGCAACGTGGTTGCAACGTCCGCTTTCCTAGCCTCGCGGGGAGAGCTGCCCAACGGCGGGCAGCGCTGCTCAGGGAGGCAGGCCAGCATGACCCGTTACGCGGCGCCCGGCACCGAGGGCGCGATCGTCTCCTACCAGGCGCGCTACGACCACTTCATCGGGGGCGAGTACGTGCCGCCGGTGCGCGGGCAGTACTTCGAGAACCCCTCCCCCGTGAACGGGCAGCCGTTCACCGAGGTCGCGCGCGGCACCGCGGAGGACGTGGAACGGGCGCTCGACGCGGCACACGCCGCCGCACCGGCCTGGGGCCGCACCTCCGTCACCGCCCGGTCTGACATCCTGCTGAAGATCGCCGACCGCATGGAGGCGAACCTCGAGCAGCTGGCCGTCGCCGAGAGCTGGGAGAACGGCAAGCCGGTCCGGGAGACCCTCGCCGCCGACATCCCGCTGGCCATCGACCACTTCCGCTACTTCGCGGGCGCGATCCGCGCGCAGGAGGGGTCGCTCGGTGAACTCGACGACGACACGGTGGCGTACCACTTCCACGAGCCGCTCGGGGTGGTCGCGCAGATCATCCCGTGGAACTTCCCGATCCTGATGGCGGTGTGGAAGCTCGCCCCGGCGCTCGCCGCGGGCAACGCGGTCGTCATCAAACCCGCCGAGCAGACCCCGGCATCCATCCACTACTGGATGAGCCTGATCGCCGACCTGCTGCCGCCGGGCGTGGTGAACATCGTCAACGGCTTCGGCGTCGAGGCCGGCAAGCCGCTCGCGTCCAGCCCGCGGGTCGCCAAGGTGGCGTTCACCGGGGAGACCACGACGGGGCGGCTGATCATGCAGTACGCCTCGGAGAACATCAAGCCGGTCACGCTCGAACTCGGCGGCAAGTCGCCGAACATCTTCTTCGACGACGTCTGGGCGCACGACGACGACTTCCGCGACAAGGCGCTCGAAGGGTTCACGATGTTCGCCCTCAACCAGGGCGAGGTGTGCACGTGTCCGTCGCGGGCGCTGATCCAGCGGGGCGCCTACGGGGAGTTCCTGGAGGCGGCGGTCGCCCGCACCGAGCTCATCAAGCCGGGCCACCCGCTCGACACCGACACGATGATCGGCGCGCAGGCCTCCAACGACCAGCTGGAGAAGATCCTCTCCTACCTGGACGTGGGCCGACAGGAGGGCGCGAAGGTCCTCACGGGTGGCGAACGCATCGAGTACGACGGTGAGTTGAAGGGCGGCTACTACGTCCAGCCGACGATCTTCGAGGGCGACAACCGGATGCGGATCTTCCAGGAGGAGATCTTCGGCCCGGTCGTCTCCGTCACGTCCTTCGGCGACTTCGATGACGCCCTCAAAATCGCCAACGACACGCTGTACGGCCTCGGCGCGGGCGTCTGGACCCGCGACATCAACACGGCGTACCGCGCCGGCCGGGCGATCCAGGCGGGCCGCGTCTGGACGAACTGCTACCACGCGTACCCCGCGCACGCGGCGTTCGGCGGCTACAAGCAGTCGGGGATCGGGCGGGAGACGCACAAGATGATGCTGGAGCACTACCAGCAGACGAAGAACGTTTTGGTTTCATACAGTCCGAAGAAACTTGGGTTCTTCTAGAGCCTGAAGTCGGTTGCCTGGAGACGTTGTTGCGCTCCAGGCAGCCGGATACGACAGCTACCCTTTGTAACCATTCAGATCAACCAGTTGGCACCGGAGAACGTCCCCTCGTGGAAACGGCCTGAACCAGGTGGTGCACTGCCCGAAACCGGTCGTAAACCCGTTTCCAGGAACTGCACCTGTCGGGCACGCCGCGCCGCGGAGCACCGGTACGAGCCCGCCACCCTGTGGCCATCCATCAACTGCCGTCGCGTCCAAACTCGCGGACAGCCCGACCTGTTTTCCTGCGGCAACGCCGGTTCGAGCCTGGCCCACTGACCGCTCGTCAGGGTCGGCGACGTCCCACAAGGCATGATCACCAACAAGGCGCTGCCGGTGGTGCGCGCTATAGCGGCCGCGCTCCTCAGCGGTGGCAAATTCGGTGGACCTGATCGGGAGCCTTCGTCGTACTGTGGGCCGCTTCTGCCCAAGCAGGGTGTTCGACGGTGGAGAATGCTGCCGACATGAGTGATCTCACTGCGGCGCACCGCGGGTACGAGTACCAGGACTTGATGGAGGCAGGCCGCGTCGTCGACCTGCTGCTCGGCGGGATCGACAGAGTCCATGTCGAGGAGAAGCTGGTGTCGGCTACACCACGTTCACGACCGCGGACTGGGGCTGGACCGCCTTGTGGCGGCTGCCGTCGCCGACCGGGGCGGACCCGGTGCGGGCGCCACCGCCCACCGGCTGCGCATCGTGATGCGCAACGTACCTCCAGACGACGATGCAATGAACGCGGTGATGGTGCCCGCCCGCTCCTCTGACGCGCCGTTCCTGCCGGGGATGAACACCACACTCCAGCGGTTCGACGTGGAAGCCCTCTGGCGAGGGTTCGACCTGCCCGCGCGGGGTCGACGCAAGGCGGGCAACGTCTTCGGGTTCCTGGCCAGCGGTGACAAGGCCGTCTCCAAGCAGGACCTGGAATGGCTGTGCGAGCACCTGGTGGTGGAAGTCGGCGCACCGGCCATGACTACGGGCCTCCTGCGGCCTGGGCCGGCCGAGCAGCTTCTTCTTCAACGGGTACACGGCGAGCTCGGCGCGGGGATCTACCCCAACGAGGGACGCTCACCGGTGGACGTCGCCGAGGCGCTGATCCGCACGGTCCGCTCCGCACGGCAGCGCGGAACCGAGGTGACACCTCGCGAGCTACTGCGTCAGGCCCAACTGCGCAGCGACCTCGGCGCCGTCGTGCACGCGAACCCCGTCGACGGTTTCCTGGAAGTGGC
This sequence comes from Streptomyces sp. NPDC047072, assembly GCF_040643855.1. Taxonomy (NCBI): domain Bacteria; kingdom Bacillati; phylum Actinomycetota; class Actinomycetes; order Kitasatosporales; family Streptomycetaceae; genus Streptomyces; species Streptomyces sp. NPDC047072. The sequence continues at coordinate 11,705 of NZ_JBEYVC010000158.1, forward strand.
CAGGCCCGCCACGGTCGGCGTCCTGGCGGAAGCGGCCGCGACGGCGGCAGCCGACGGGGCAGTACTGCTGGTCACGGGCCCCCCGGGACAGGGCAAGTCCTGGGCGTGCCGGCAGCTGGTCGACCAACTCACCAGTGACGGATGGCTGGTCTCCGAGCACTACTGCTACCTCGGCGACGCCGACGGCGACCAGATGACCCGGGTGGTCACCGAAACGGTCCTCGGCAGCCTGCTGGGCCGGCTGGCCGAGTGGGACCCCGACCTCGTGCAGGAGCAGCGCCCGCCTTTTTGCCGCAGATGCGCAAGCGTTGACCACGGCGGTGGACACCGCTCTGCGCAAGGCCCCCATCCGGCGCGTGGCACTCGTAGTGGACGGACTGGACCACGTTACCCGCGTACAAGGAGGAAGGAGCAGGAGAGCCGACCCGTACCTGGCCCTCGCCGCGGCCCTCGGCTCGCTGCCCCTTCCACCCGGCAGCGTCCTCATCGTCCTCAGCCAGCCCGGAAACCACCTCGCCCCCCTCCAGGCCACCGGGGCGGCTACCGTGGCCATGCCGCCACTGACCGCGCACGAGTGCCGCTCCGTCGCGGAGTGCTGGATGCGGCGGCCAGGATCGTTCAAGAACAAGGTGTCTCGCATCTCACCATGGACGCCGTCGCTGCGGCGGCGGGTGTCGGAAAGGGGACTCTCTTTCGCCGGTTCGGCGACCGTGCGGGGCTGATGGGAGCTCTGCTGGAGCAGTCCGAGAAGAGCTTCCAGGCCTCCTGCCTCGGCGGCTCCCCGCCAGTCGACCGCGAGGCGGCCATCGCGCGGTTGCACGCGTTCGGGGTGGCTGCCATCCATCGCTGTCCCGGTGAGATCGAGCTGCGGATTGCTGCGGAGCCGCATGCGCTGCGGCGCTATCAGTCCACTGTCCGTCGTCACTATCACGAGCAGGTCGTCGCGATGCTCCAGCACATCACAGCAGGGGGAGACCGGGACTTGCTCAGCCACGCTCTGCTGGGCTACCTCGAACCTGCTCTCCTCCATCACCTCACCCAGCAGCGTGGTCTGCCGCTGAAGCGCTTGGAAGAGGGATGGCGGGCCCTGGTTTCCCTTCTTACCCGGAGTCCGCGGTCTGCCTGATCCCGGGCTCATTCCTGAGCCGCTCTCGTATCAGATCGCCTTCGGGGTGGCCGAGCGAATCCAGGATGTCGAGTGCTTCGGTCCAGACCGCGTGGGCCTGACCAGGAGATTCAGTGGCATGCACGTCGCCGATGTGTATGAGCGTGTCGGCGATCAGGTACGCATCGTTGAGTTCCCGATAGCAGGTCAGAGCCCGATGAAGCGCCTGCAAGGCGTCACCCTTGCGGCCGAGGCGATGATGGGCGACCCCCAGACTGTCCCAGGACGCCGCCTCGACATTCCGGTTTCCAGCCCTTTGAGCGACGTCCACAGCGTGACGGCAGTCCCGGAGCGCGCCTTCGAAGTCCCCCATGAGGATACGGGTCCAGCCGACCTCGTTGGACACGGAGGCAATCCCTACCGTGTGATGTGCCTCCTTGTACAGAGAGGCGGCGGCTTCATAGTGAAGGAGAGCGTCTTGATGCGCTTCTCCGGCATTCGCCAGAAAAGCAAGGTACCGGCGAGTCAGCGCCTCTCCGGAGAGGTCGCCGGCCTTGGAGAACATCGCCAACGCTTCATTCAGGTGACTTTCGGCCTCGGCGTTTCGTCCTGTCCGGCCGAGGGCGAAACCCAGGGACCTGTGCATGTGCGCCTGTCCCGATGTGTCGGCGGTACGTCGTGCCGCCGAAAGCGCCGCGCTCTGGATCTCTATCTGCTCCTGGCGGCGTCCGCTGCGGTCAAGGAACAACTCGAGAACAGCGGCCAGTCGCCAGACCTGCGTGTCCGCGCCGTAATCCGTGTCGTGGAGGGCGATGGTCTGGAGATTGGATATCTCATGATGCAGCCAGTCGGCGGCGGATTCTGTGTCGGTGAAGGATGTGACCTGAGTGCCCGGTGCGGCGAGCGGAAGCAGAGGGTGTTCTCTGTGCGTGTTGATGACGGTGGAGGCATTGTGCGCAGTGTGCAGATAGTGGTCGTAGAGTCGTCGGCGGGCCCCCTCAAGGGACTGGCCGGAATCTTCGAGGTGGGACATCTCCTTGCTGAAAACCCTCAGGAGGTCATGCGTGCTGTAGTGGCCGGATCTTTCCGAGGTGCAGAGGCTGGCGCGGTGGAGTTCGGACATCACCTGCCGCGTGGCCCCCATCGACAGGCCGGTCATACTTGCCGCGGCTTCGAGTGAGACATCGCGTGCCGGGCTCAACCACAGGCGGCGGAACGCTTCGGCCGCTCGTCCGGTGAGGGCGCGGTACGACCAGGAAAAAACAGAGCGAGTGTCGGTGACGGGGTCGTTCTCGCCGTCCACCGTGAAGGCACGGAGGCTGTCACGCCGTTCTTCCAATTCAGCCGCGATATCGGCGAGCGGAGTGACTGGCCGGATTTCAGCGCGGGCGCAGACAATGGCAAGGGTCAGCGGCAGTCGACCGCAGTGCTCGACTATGGCAAGTGCCGCCTCATGCTCGCGCCCGACCCGTGATTCTCCGAGTCTTTTCGAGAGGTACTCAAGAGATTCGGCAACCGTGAGGACGTCTATACGCAGCAGATGCGCCCCCGCGGAGACAGCGAGCCCTGTCATTTGTTCGCGGCTGGTGACGACGGTGAGGCAACCCGGGGTTCCTGGCAGCAGCGGACGTACCTGTTCGGCGTTTCGTGCGTTGTCAAGAAGGATCAGACACCGGCGCCCCGCCAGGAGACTGCGATAAAGAGCGATCTGGCTGTCGAGGCGGGAGGGGACGCGTTCGCTCGGGATGCCGAGTGATTCCAGGAAGTAGCCGATCGCCATGGACGGGGTTAGGGGATCTGCCGCGGGATCGTATCCGCGCAGGTTTATGTACAGCTGCCCGTCCGGGAATCGGTGTGCGTTGCGATGGGCCCAGTGCAGGGCGAGCGTGGTCTTCCCCACGCCCGGCGCACCCCCGATCGCACTGATGACGACGGCCGTGTGCGGGTCGGTCGGCAGGAGGGAATCAAGGCGCTTGATCTCCTCCTTTCTTCCGGTGAACACATGCAGGCCGGCCGGGAGTTGGGCGGGATGTGGCGCTTGGGGTCTTCTGCCGCCGGACGCCGTGGGTGCCGGGGCGTGTGCGGGAGTGTCCTCGGTGTGGTGCGCCGTCCTGCGCAGCACGGCGGCTTGCGCGGCGCGTAGTTCGGCACCCGGAGCAACGCCCAGTTCGGTTGCCAGCTGCGACCGGGTGCTTCGGTAGTGTTCCAGCGCCGGAGCGGTGTGCCCCTCCGCGGCCAGCACGCGAATGAAGCAGGCCTGCAGGACCTCATCGAGGGGGGCGCCGTGCGCGGCGTGTCTGAGCAGCGGCAGCGCAGCCTTGGTACGGCGGGCGGTCAGCGCCGCTTGTGCGGCGGCCCGAGCGGCACGGAAGTACTCCGCGTCGACTCCCGCGAACACGGTGTGCGAGCGGATCTCGTGGGGCAGACCGGCCGCGGCAGGGCCGCGCCACAGGGAGAGCGCCTTGATGAACAGGTCGGCGGCCTCTTCCTGTCGGCCGTTCTCGGCAGCGTCCTGGCCCGCGTCGCGCAGCTCGCGGAATCGAAGGAGATCCAGGGCCTCCTCCCCGACGTTCAGCCGGTAGCCGCCGGCCGCTCGCACGAGCACACGTGCTTCACTCCGCTGTAGCAGGCCGGGTTCCAGGAGCCGCCGTAGGGAACCCATATGCCGCTGCACCACGTTGACCGCCCGTGCCGGTGGATCGTCGCCCCACAGCGCGTCGACGATCTGGTGCAGCGGCACCGGCTGCCCCGCCTGGACCAGCAGCAGCGCCAGCACGCTCTGCTGTTTGGGCGGCCCCAGATGCAGCTCCGTCTCCTGGTACCAAGCCTGCAGAGGTCCAAGGACCGAGAAGCGCAACGAACGGTCCGTCGTGGGCGTCGGATCCGAGTCCACGTCGTGATCAACCTGCCTGCGCCGCCGCGGTGTGCCGCAGGAACTCGGCCAGCACGGAACCGTCCTGGTCCCCCAGACCCGCGGCCAGGGCTTGGTCGATGAGCCCGCGGCTCGCCTCCAGCTGGGCCATCGGCGCTCCCACGGATGACGCCAACGCATCGATCAGCGACAGGTCCTTGGCCACCAGCGTCAGCGTCATGTGTGTCGCGGCTTCCTGCGGCCGTACGAAGTTCTCCCGGTTGTACAGCACGAAGGGGGCCGCGGCCGCGCTCTGCGTGAAGGCGTCGTAGGCGTCCGCCCGGCCGATTCCGGCACGCTCGGCCAGCACCAGGGACTCGGCGAGGGCCGTACCCAGCGACAGGAGCAGGGAGTTGATCACCAGCTTCATGGTGCTGCCCCTCCCCGAGTCCCCGAAGTGGAGGACCCGCGTGGCCAGGATGTCGACCACGGGACGCACGCGGGCCAGAGCCTCCCCGGGGCCGCCCGCCAGAACGGTGAGTTCGCCGCGTGCGGCCAGCTCGACCGACCCGGACACTGGGGTGTCGAGCAGGACGGCGTCGCGCTCCAGGACATGGGGCACGAGCGACATCACCGTACGGGGGGAGATCGTGCTGGTCTCCAGCACTGTCGTTCCCGGGCGAAGGCCGGCGAGGAGACCGTCGGATCCGTGGTAGACCTCGTGCACCGCCACATCGTCGGCTAGGGAGACGATGACGATGTCGGCGGATGACGCCGCCTCCCGTGGCGAGTCGGCCACCTGGGCGCCTGTCTCGGCCGCGACGTTCAGCGCCCGTTCTCTCGTACGGTTGGTCACGGTCACGCCGTACCCTGCCCTGCGCAGGCGCACCACCATGGGCCGGCTGAGGCGGCCGACACCCACGACGGCCACCTCCGGCAGAGCGTCGCTCATACGACGCCGCCGTTGAGGCTGAGGTTCACACCGTTCGCCGCAGGGTTCCCCAGCAGGAAGAAGGAGCCGTCGACCATGTCCCGCATGGTGGGAAGGACGCCGCTCAGAGTCCGCTTGCGGGCGGCTTCCAGGACCGGTTCGTTGCCCGCCCAGTAAGGGCTGTCGCCCACGACTCCCGGATGGATGGCGTTGACGCGGATCGGGGCCAGTTCCCTGGACAACGTTGCCACCAGTCCCATCACGCCGGCGTTCACCGTGGTGACCGTCGTGGAGCCGGGATACGGCATGTCCTTGGCCAGACCGCCGAACAACAGCACCGAGCCGCTGGGCGAGATGCGTGAGCGCAGGGCATGGACGACGGTCGTGTAGCCGACCAGCTTCGCCACGGCCAACTCCGTTGCCCCTGCTATGTCGTAGTCACCGATCGTGTTGCTGTCGCGCCGCATGCCCGCGAGGACGACCGAGTCCACATGGTCGATGTCGCCCAGCGCCTTCTCGATGCTCTCGGGCTTGGAGAGATCGACCGCGATACCGCGCACCCCCGCGCCGTCGCCCGCGGCACCGAGCTCGGCGGCCACCTTCTCCGCGCGTGCGCTGTCGCGGCCGGCGATGACCACGTGGGCGCCACGCTCGGCGTAGGCGGCGGCCAACTCGCGGCCGATGCCGGAAGTACCGCCGACGATGAGGACCTGGTCCGTCATGATGTTTCCCCTCCAAAGCAGCAAGTGCCCTTGTCGGTAACCAGGTTGGCGCGGATGCCCTATCGAGTCCAACGAAAAGTCTTGACAGCTGTTATCGGATCTGCCGATTATTCATGCGTGGAGATAAGGCAATTACGATATTTTGTCGCCGTCGCCGAGGAACTCAGTTTCACCCGCGCCGCGTCCCGGCTCTTCGCCGCCCAGTCGACCGTGTCGGCGGCCGTCCGCGCCCTGGAGGAGGAGCTTCAGGTCTCCCTCTTCGACCGTTCGACCAGAGCGGTGGCCCTGTCCACGGCGGGAGCGGCGTTCCTGCCGGAGGCCAAGACCGTTGTCGCGGCGGCCGAGAGGGCCAGGGAGGTCGTGGGCGAAGCGTCCGAGAGGCTGCGGGGCAATCTGCGCATCGGCACGATGACCCGCATCACCGCTCTCGATCTCCCGCGTCTGGTGGGAGCCTTCCGGCAGCGTCATCCTCTGGTCGACATCCAGATCCAGGTCTCCGGCACCGGGGCCGGCGGCATCGCCGAGGACGTACGACGCGGTCGACTCGACGTCGGCGTCGTGGCCCTGGGCCCCGGTGAGGCCCATGACCTGGACCTGCGGCACTTCGCCACCGTTCCCTACACAGTGATCCTGCCCGCCGGGCATCCGCTGGCGAGGCAGGAGAGCATCACCCTCGGGGACCTGGCGCACGAGAACTTCGTCGACGGGGCGGTCGGCTTCGGTACCCGCACCGTCATGGATCGGGCGTTCGGCGAACTCGGCATCAATCGCCGCGTATCGGTTGAGATAACCGACATCGCGACGGCTGTTTCGTATGTACGGGCCATTGACGGCGCGGCCGTCATACCGTGCTTCGAGGCGACGGACACGACGGGAGTGGCGGTCAGGCCGCTGTCCGGCTCGGGGCTCGCGCTCACGCTGTCGTTCGCGGTACGCGCCGGACGCGCTCCGAGTCCGGCCGTCTCCGCGCTGCTGGATCTCAGCGCCAATTACACCCGGAACGACGGGACGTTCTGATCGCCGGCCGATCGCCAACAGGCCGCGGAGGGCCGTGCGGCTCTCGACCGCGCTCATGTCGCGCCTGCTCACGCTTTCGCAGCTCAACGGACGGTGCACGGCATCCCCGGTGCACCCACGCCGCTGCTTGACAATGAACTCAAGCGGCTGCTTGAGTTCACGCCGTGACAGGGGTCGAAAAGGCGGATTTGCGCAGAGAGGCCGGTCAGCGCACGCGGGACAGCCTGCTCGCGGCCGCCCTGGAACTGCTCGCACAACGAGGGCGTGAAGGCTTGACGCTGCGCGAGATCACCGACCGCGCCGGCGCCAATGTCGCCGCGGTGAGCTACCACTTCGGATCGCTGAAAGGGTTGTGCGAGTCGGCGATCGAGCGGGCTCTGGAGCGGTACCTGGACGCGCAGATCCTGGCCGTCGAATCCCTTGGCGCCACTTCGACACTCCAGGAGCTGGCGGAGGCGTTCGCCAGGCCGATGGTGCACGCGCTGGGGGCCGGCGGGCAGGACCTGGCCGTGATGCGGACCGTGGCGCGCGTCGGAATCGATCCGCCCGAGGGGTGGGGGCGGCTGACCGGCAAGTTCGACCAGGCCCGCCAGGATGCGCTCCGGGTGCTGACGGCGAACCTCCCCGGAATCGACGAGCAGGAACTGATCTTCCGGACGCGATGTGCCGCCGGCATGCTGAACTGGCTCGCACTGGCCCCCATCGGCGCCGAGTTGGCCGCCATGCCCACCGAGCAGATCGCGCGACAGCTGATTCCGGTGGTGGCCGGGGCGTTCCACGGGTCCCCCGCCGTCGGCAGCTGACCGGGACGGACGCGGCCAGGACCCAACAATTCAAACGACTGCTTGACAAGGGGGTGAAGTATGCGCATGGTTCCAATCAATCGTTTGATTAACTTCATGGGAGGGAGAGCTGCGATGTCCACTCACGCAGCAGCCGTGGTCGAGGCGGCGTACCGCGCGGCGGAAGGCGACGTCCTGGACGTCCAGGGGTTCAAGGACCTGTTCGCCGAGGACGGTGTGTTCAACAACGTCGTCGCCGGGGAGAGTTACCGCGGTGAGCACCTGGGTGACCCGGTCGTCTCCATGGGTCAACTGGTGCCGGACATCCACCGGGAGCTCCACCGGTTCCATGTGATGGGCGACATCGTGTCCGTCGAGCTGACGATCGAGGGCACCTTCGCAGGGCCGTTCGAAACGCCCGTCGGCGTCATCCAGCCGACCGGCGCGAAGCTCAGCGTCCCGACCGCCGACTTCTGGTACGTCGAAAACGGCAGGATCAAGGAGTTCAACTGCTACTTCGGCATCAGCGCCCTGCTCGCGCAGTTGGGCGTGCAGCCGGACTTCGCCTCCGCCGTCGCGGGGTCGGCCGGCGCCGACAGCTGACCGTTCGCGCCGGCCGACTGCGCCTGGCCCTGCTGCCGCCGCTACGCCGATGATCGAGCGTCGTCGGGGGCGAGCAGCCAGGCCACGAGGGTGCGCCAACGATCGGGCTGATCGGTGTCGCGCGGCCCGACGAGATAGACCTCCTCGACGAGGTCGGCGGAGCGCAGACCGTTCCGGGCGGCGAAGGAGCCGACGGCGGCGTAGGTGAGGTCGAGGTCGTCGTGCGGACCGCAGTGGGTGGCGACCGCCGCGGTCCGCTGGGGCAGGTGGAGGTCCCGTACGGCATCGGACGCTCCCGGCGGCAGGGGCGGCTCGGCGGGGAGATAGACAGTGGCACGACCGTGTCCCTCACTGAAGAGCGTGTGTTCGTAGCGGCCGCCGGGCGGGAGCACCGGGCGTCGGCCGGCTGCCGCGTCCAGGTCACGCATCGCGGCGTCGTACCAGCTCAGCCCCGCTCCGGGCGGAACGTCCAGGGAGACGGCGAGGACGCGCTGAGGTGGCAGAACCTCAAGGCTCACCGCCCGATGGGCCTGCGGGTCGAGGAGTTCCCGCAACGCCTGCACCGCGCGCTGGGTGCGACCGAGCCGGTCTTCGAGCCGGCGCAGGTGAGCGGCGACGATCTGCTGCGCCGGGCCATGGTCCGCCGCACCCTCGCCGGCGGCCTCCGCTTCAAGGAAGCGCCGGATGTCCGGTAGCGGAAGATCGAGCTCGCGCAGCCGTCTGATGGTCAGCGCCGGCCGGGCCTGTGCGGGCGTGTAGTAGCGGTAGCCGGTGGCCGGGTCGACCTCCGCGGGCGGGAGGAGTCCCTGTTCGTGGTAGCGGCGCAGGGCGCGAATGCTCAGGTGCGTGATGCGGGAGAACTCCCCGATGGTCAGTCGATCAGCCACGGTGTCCTCCTCGTGGTCGGCTTCCGGACCGGTGTCATCCCGGTGTCAGGGTGTGATGTCCAGCTTGGTGATCTTCCCCCGCGCGTCGCGTGTGAAGGCGAAGCGGAGGGTGACCGGGCTGCCCGGGAAGTCGCCGGAGACCTCCGCGACAGCCTTGCACGCGGTGGCCGTACCGATGACCAGACGTAGGGCGTAGCGCACGGACGGTACCTCGGCGCGCCAGCGGCGCACCGCTGTGAGCCCGTGGTGGCGGCGGCCGTCGTCGTGTACGACGACTTCGTCGCCGAAGAGCGAGAAGTAGCGTTCACGATCGGGGTCGAGGGCCGCTCCGAAGTACTCCTTGGCGAAGTCCTGGATGTTCTGGATGTCCTGCATGGTCTTCTCCTGTGCCGTGGTGGGTGGGACGGGATGCGTTGGGGGGACGGGATCAGAGGGTCCGTACGGTGCCGCCGTCGACGACGTGTTCAGTGCCGGTGACCGCGCTCGCCCGGTCCGAGGCAAGGAAAGCGATCACTTCGGCCACCTCTTCGGGCTCGGCGGGCCGCCCTAGCGGGATGCCGCCGAGGACCTGCATCAGTCCGTCGAGGGCGGCCTGCCGGGAGATGCCGTACTCGCTCATTCGGCGCGTGAGCAGGTGCTCGGCGCCGTCGGTGCGGATGAAGCCGGGCGCGACCGAGTTGACCCGGACACCGGCCGGGGCGACCTCGTTGGCGAGTCCCTTGCTGTAGGTGGCCAGGGCGCTCTTGGCCGCGGCGTACGCCAGCGTCGAGTGGTGCAGCGGCATGCGGCGCTGGATGGAGGTCACGTGGACGACGCTGCCCGACCCGCGTGCCACCATCCCGGGGACCAGTTCGCGGTCCAGCCGGACCGCGGGAAACAGGTTGAGCGCCAACTCCCGCGCCCACGACTCCTCGTCGAGGACCGCGTAACCGCCGGCCGGGGAGCTTGAGCCACCCACCACATGCACCAGGAGGTCCGGCACGCCGACCAGCTCACCCACCGCCGCGGCCGCCGACGCGACTCCATCGCGGGTGCTCAGATCGGCCCGGACGAACAGGGGGTCCGCGGTCCGCGGCGGCGTACGGGCGATGGTGACGACCCGTGCCCCGGCGTCGCCGAGCCGGCGTGCCGTCGCGAGCCCGGCTCCCTTGCTCGCGCCCGCCACCACGGCGGAGCGTCCGTCGAAATCGGTGCTGCTCATGACCGTGAGCCTGGACCCTCCCCCGGGGAGAGACTCAAGCGCGGCGAGCACGGCGGGCTTCGTCCCGAGCGGACGCGTCGAACGCTTTGGCATGTCAGCACCGTGTGTAAGGCGATGCTGCCGCGCCGGGATGTGGGAGCACCGAGACCGTGAGGACTGACGTGACCAGGCTTGAACACGGGATGAAGATCGCGACGGGGGCGGTGGCGCTCTCCTTCGTCCTGTCCGCGTGTGGCTCTCCGGGGGACACGCGTCCCAATACCGCGCAACAGGTCAGTGCGACGCCGACGGGCAGCCCCACCTTGGATGTTCCGCAGGGGAACGTCAAAGCCGCTGTTCCTGCGACGGTGGCCGTGCGGGTCGACGACGAACTCGGCTCCGTGGTGGTCGACGGGGGCGGAAAAACCGTCTACGTCTTCGCCAAGGACGAGGCGACTCCAGGCAAGTCGAGCTGCGTCGGGAAGTGCGCCGAGACATGGCTCCCCGTCTCCGCCGACGGCGTCTCCGCGGACACCGGTATCAATCAGGAACTCCTGGGTTCGATAGACCGCGAGGACGGAACAGCGCAGCTGACTCTCGCCGGGAAGCCGCTCTACACCTATGCGAAGGGTGAGCCGGGAGACACCCAGGGGCAGGGGTACCAGAAGGCGTGGTACGCCGCGGCCGCGGACGGTGCCAGGGCGGGTGCCGGCAGGCCGGCTCTGGGCGTCCTCGACAGCCCGGAACTGCGCCGGGTCCTCCAGGACAAGAACGGCCGCACGCTCTACCTCTTCACCAAGGACACCCCCTGGCCGATGACCACGGCCTGCGATGCCAAGTGCCTCCAGAAGTGGACACCGAGCACCCCGGTCACCGCTGCCGATGCCGAGGCCGCCGGTCTCGGCCCGGAGATCCTCTTCACCTTCACCGCACCAGGCGGCACCGAACAGGAATCGTTCAACTGCTGGCCCGCCTACACCTTCAACGGAGACAAGGAGCCCGGCGAGACGAACGGCCAGGGGGTGAACGGAGCGTGGTTCGCGATCAAGGCCGACATCCCCAGAAGCGACCGGGGCAAGACAGTTCCAGCGGCCGGACGGAACCAGTACTGACTCCCGGCACGAACAGAGACAGAGAGTCGCCACACCCAGAAAGGCAGGACTACGACATGACCTCGGCCGCCGGACACGGTGACGAAGACCCCCAGGACTACCCCTTCGTGGGCGCCACCGCCCTCGAACCGCCCGCCCAGTGGGCCGGGTTGCACGAGAAGTGCCCCGTGACGTGGGTACGCACACCCGGCGGTGAAGAGACCGCGCTGCTGACCCGCTACGAAGACGTCCGCAAGCTGTTCGCCGACCGCAGGTTCCGCCGGAACCTGGCCGCGGAGGACACCGCCCGGCTGGGCGATTCCGAGGACGGCGCACTGTTCCACCAAAGGGATCCCGACGAGGAAGGCATATCGGAAACCGACTTCGACCGCGCCGACCACACCCGCTGGCGCTCCGTCCTCACCCGGGCCCTGACCGGGCGGCGGCTCGACGAACTGCGCCCGCGTATCGCCGCGAAGGCCGACGAGCTCATCGACGCCATGACCGCGCGCCCGGGTCCCGCCGATCTCGTCGGTGCGCTGGCGCGTCCGCTGCCACTGTGGGTGATCTGCGAGGCCCTCGCCATCCCGCCCCAGGACCAGGACCAGATTCTCCGATGGTCGACGGTCCTGCTCAGCCTCACCCGCCACACGCAGAGCGAGATGGACCAGGCCGGGGGCGATTTCTACGAGTACATGATCGCGCACATCGAGAGCATGCGCGCCACCCCCGGCGACGACGTCATCAGCGAACTCACCGCGATCGTCGACGCGGACGACGGACGCTTCAACGAGCCCGAGCTCGCGAGCGCGGGAATCGGTCTGCTCGTCGCCGGACACGAGACCACCTCCCAGATGATCGGCAAGATGACCGCGATGCTGCTCGCCGATCGCGACCGCTGGCGCGAACTGCTGGCCGACCCCGGGCTCGTACCCACCGCGGTGGAGGAAGCACTGCGTTACGACGCCAACCACGGCTTCGCACTGCCGCGCTACCTCTCCGCCGACATGGAGTTCGGCGGCACCACGCTCACCCGCGGCTGCACCGTCATGGCCGAGATCGCCGCGGCCAACCGTGACGGGACCGTCTTCCCGCACCCGGACCGGATGGATCTGCGGCGCGCCCCCAACCCCCATCTCACCTTCGGATACGGTCCCCAGATCTGCGTGGGCCGTGAATTCGCCCGCAACGAACTGCGGACCGTTCTCTCCACCCTGCTCAGGAGGCTTCCGACGCTCGAACTCGCGGTACCTGCACAGCAGTTGAAGCGTCGGTCAGGGATTCTGGTCGGCGGTCTGGAAGAGCTGCCGGTCCGCTGGTGACAGCCCGGGCCACCGGCGTGAGCCGCATCAGTGCCAGTAGTGGCCCGCGTGCGTTTTGCGCAGGCCGCGCAGCGCGTAGTGCTGGCGTGACTTCACGGTGCCCGGCGGGATGCCCAGGATGTGCGACACCTCGTTCACCGTGCGTCCGTAGACGTATATGAGCACGAGCGCTTCCTGGTGTTCCGGGGACAGGTCACGCAGGAGGGAGACCACATCGAGGGAGAGCAGGAGCGACTCGGTCTGGTCGGGCAGTGCCGTGTCGGGGCTGTCGTGGGTGAGGGTTTCACGCCGGGCTTGAGCACTTCGCATCCGGTCGATGATCAGGTTCCTGGTCACCTTGAGCAGCCATCCCCTCATGGATCCCTCTTGGCCGCGAAGACGTTCCGCGTGACGCCAGGCCTTGATGAACGCCTCCTGGACGATGTCCTCGGCGAGATGATGGTCCGTCAGTAACTTTCGTGCGTACGCGAGGAGTGCAGTCCTGTGTTCCTCTATCAGGTCGTCCACCTGGCCTGATGTCGAACAGGGCGCTGTTTCGGCGGTGGCCGCGAGCGTCGTCATGGTGTGGAGGTCCCGCTTCTGTGCTGTACCGGCGCTTTCGGTCAAGGCGAGGCCGACCGGCCTCGGAACCGTCCGGCTCTCGGTCAAGGAGCGCCGAGAGTAGGCAGGGGCCAGTGCCGAAAAAGTGCCGGAGAAACGGGACTTCGTGTCGGGAGACAACGGGACAGTCGTGAGGGGGGGCGAGACCCGGTGTCCGTACCGCGGACTTCATCGCGGCGGCCTCGGCGGGATCCGGCTCCGGCATGTCCAGATGGAACTCGCGCATGAGCTCGCCGA
>NZ_JBEYVC010000159.1:0-24857 GCF_040643855.1 Streptomyces sp. NPDC047072
ACCGTACCGCGATCGTCAAGCGGTTCTACGCCTACCCGCTGGTGACCGTCGAGTGGGAGGAGACCGGGCGCGAGTCGACCGAGAACATGGCCTACCTCCTTCCCGTCTTCTACAAGATCACCGCGCGTGAGGTGACGTACGACAGAGGGCGTGTGCTCCGGATCACGGCATATGTGAACCGCAACCGCAAGGGTGAGCGCGTCGTGGTCGACAAGTGGCTCGAACCGGCCGGGACGTTCGCCGTGGTGCCCGAGCGCCCCGCGGGGACGATCACGTACCGACGGATCACGGGTGCGGGCACCTCCATTCAGGAACTGGAGCCCGAGCGCATCGTGGTCAAGGAAGAACTTTACCCGGACGTCGCAGAACGCCTCTGATGCCCTGCCGAATTCGTAGGCACCGCTGCTCTTCAAGCCGAGCAAGATCGGTAATTGGCAGCCTTCCGGCACCGTATTTGAACGAGGGGCTGCGGAAGGAGGCGGCGGGCAATTATGCCCCGGCTCCCGTTCGCCTGGAGGGAGGCACGTCATGATATCCGCCGATGCATCTGAGGAAACGCGCGAGCGCTACGTACGCAACATCATCGCGACATGGCAAGCCGCCAATCCGGAACAGCTGCAACGCGGACGCACGTGGTATCGCACTGCTCACGACCTTGCGTCTGCGATAACTGATGGGGACCCACGGGCTGGCGCCGGTGTGATTGCTGCACTCTCCGCGAACAAGTCCTGGTCCGAGAACAGTCGATTAGCTCGTCGAGCATATGAAACCGGCGTTCCCTCAGGCCATTTCGAGGACGCGCTGACCAAGGTCGTCAGGATCATGGCTGGCGAGGACCCCGAAGAGGTGCTGCCCATGGAGCGCAAGACGGGGATGTTCTTCCGCTGCATCGCCGACCCGTGCGATCCCAACGCGGTAGTGATCGACCGTCACGCCCACGACGTCGCGGTGGGGGAGACCTACGGGCAACGCGACCGGGGTCTGGGAAGCACCCGTCGATACGCCCTGCTGGCGCACTGCTACCGCGAAGCCGCCGTGCGGCTCGATGAACTGCCCAGCACCGTGCAGTCAGTTACCTGGGTCGTTCACACCGATCGCATCGCGGGCACCGGAACGCGTGGCCCTCGTAGATGAGCGGGACGCTCCGGAACGACCACCCCGGCCTCGAAGAATCCCAAATCCCCAGGGCACTCTTCCTCTCTCTCCTCGGAGAGTGTCCGGGTCTTTTTCTGGAGTATTCCCTTCTCTCGGTTGCGTAGCTCAGCTGGTAGAGCGCCGGTCTTATAAGCCGTTGAGGTCGCGGGTTCGAATCCCGCCGCAACCACTCGTGGCTCACGTGGCCGCAACGGAAAATCGGAGATTCCCAAGGAGTCGGACCGTGGCCAACAACGGTTGGGAGTGCGACAAGGGGGACTGTGCAAAGTTTCCTACCTACGCCCTGCGGACGGGCCGGCTGACGACCACATTCGAGGTGTGTGGCCGCCACGTCACATGGGCGATCAAGTTTCTTATGGACATACACGGCCGCAAGGTCGAGCCGTTCGTCATCTCGAAGATCGCCTTTCGGCGGGAGGCCGGTGAGGCCGTACCCGTCATCAAGGCCGAGCTGCTGAGCGAGGCGGCCGAGCGCGTCCAGAACACGGTGACCGTCCAGACCTCGTGCGGGGACGACGCCAAGGGACGCGCCATCGAGCTGCTCCGCGACATGGGCAAGGAAGTGCGCTCGTGATCCTCGTCGCCACGTTCTCAAGAAGATCATTTAAGGAGTCGAACCATGACGGTTGACGTCAACACCGCGTTCGCGCAGGCGAAGGCAGAGCAGATCGAGCCCATGCATGCGGAAGCGCGTGCTTTCCAGGAGCGTATCGACCGCGGCGAGATCCGTCCCCTGGGCGGCGATCGGTACGAGGTACTCACCGGCTGGGACGCGGGTGAGACCTTCATCGTGCAGCGCAGCACTGAGGGGCGGATCGAACAGATCCTTGCCCAGCACGGGCTGGACACGACCACTGGCGGAGCCGCCCTCTACACCACCACCCCGGCCTGGCACGGCCTGGGCGCCGTGATCCCCGGCGGGATCTCGGACATCGACGAGGTGCTGAAGCTCGCCCGGATCGACTGGGAGGTCAGCAAGCGTCGAGTTCTGTACGAGTGGGACGACGGGGTCCGTGTCGCCGCCGATCGCTACGTCACCGTCCGTACGGACTCGGGCGAGGCCCTCGGCACCGTGGGCGGGCGGTACGAGGTCTTTCAGAACCGACGTGTCTTCGAGTTCCTCCAGGACCTGGTGCAGCGCTACGACGCGATTTGGGAGTCGGCCGGCGCGCTCCGCGGGGGCCGGAAGACCTTCGTGACCATGCGGATCCCCCGCTCGATCGTCATCGACCGCGGCGGGCTGGACGACGAGATCATCCTCTACCTCGCCGCGATCAACTCCCACGACGGCACGTCGCAGGCCGAGTCCGTCGTCACGCCATGGCGGATCGCTTGTGGCAACACGGAACGCTTCGCGTCCCAGGACGCTGTTCACCGTTGGGGCATCCGACACACCAAGGGCGGGTTGTCCAGCCTGGAATTGGCTCGCCGCACGCTCGGCCTGACTCTCAACTACGCGAAGACCTTCGAGGCCGAGGAGAACCAGCTCGTCCGCACCGACCTGTTGATCGACGACTTCCACGAGCTCGTGGACAGCCTCTGGCCGGTCGACGACGACGCCACCGACCGGACCAAGGCCTTCATCCGGGGTCGGCATGACCAGCTGGACGGAATGTTCCGCGAACAGGCACGGAAGTTGGGCCGGACGGCCTACGCGGCCGAGCGGACCGTCACCGACTTCCTCGACCATCGGACGCAGGTCGTACCCCGTAACCTGAGCGAGGACCTGACGCGTGCGCAGCGGACGCTGGAGGGGACCCACGACGACCTCAAGACCAAGGCTCACCGGCAGTTGCTGAGCCTGGCTCGGTGACGCGGACCGTCGAGACCGTCCTTACGGCCCACCCTGAACTCCTCGTCCGTTTGATCAAGCTCCGGTGGCGGCTTTGTCTGCATTCCCCGCCGCCGGTCGCTGCCCCTCTCGCCAGGGGCGGCTCGGCCCTCTCCTGAACTCCCTTTCCCAGGAGAGGGCCTCCTGCGGCTGTCGGGCCGCGACGAGCCGAGGAATGCGCTGGCGATGAGTTGAAGTGGCCAGCCCATCAGCGGCCGACGCCCAAGTGCCGCACTGACACCCCGACTTCCTCGAAGGAGGCGTCATGACCAGCGGCCCGTACCTCCAGCGCGTGGCGGGAATCGTCGCGCAGCACGGTTACGCGGTGCAGTACGTCGGCGGAAACCCGGGAACCGGTGCCCGGTCCTTCGCCTACACCGTCGGCCTGCACACTCAACCCGGCCGGGACTACGAACTCGCGGCGTCGGGGCTGAGCGCCGAGACCTCGCACAGTCTGCTCCACACCCTCGCTGTCGCACTCGTCGACCAGGGCTTCGAACCCATCGAGGGACTCCAAGTGAGCGGGCTACTCCAAGGCGGCCTCGACCTCCGGTTGCGTCAAGTCGATCGGCCGGAAGACCTCGGCATCGTCCACGCCCTCTACGGCGTCACCCCGACGCTCTGGCAGGCCGTTTGGCCCGACAAGTACAACCGGTTCCTCGGCGACGCGCACTGCCAGCTGCCTTCGGAGTCCCAGCCGCTGCTGTGAGAGCCGATCGGCGTCGCATCCACGGCGTTCTGCAGCCATGGGGAGAAAGACCTCGGAGAGATCGACAACGACTCGACTACCAACTATGCGTACAGGGGGCCACCATGACATCTACCAACCAGCTTGCGATGCGACGCCTCCTGCGCCGCGAAATAGTCGGCACCATCGGCCTGCTCGCCGATCAGCAGGACTTCGCAGCCATGCGGTGCTACAGCACCTTTCCTTTTGACGATCACGAGAGCTATCTGAGGGAGATGGAATCCCTGCTCCGGACCCGCGCAGCAACAGGGGGCTACACCGCCGTCGCGCTCTTCGAGCCGCAGGAGTTCACCGAGTTCTGTACCGACCTGGGCCTCGAACCCGATGCTCAGGCCAGTCGTACGCGCTACACGGCCGAACTCGCCACTACTGGCCCCGCCCTCCCTTACGAGGGACAAGCCCTGTCCGAGTTGATCCCCGTTCTCATCGACGAGGCAGTCCATAAAGCGACTTGGGAGTTCGCGACCGCGGCCCTCGCCGGAATGGGCCCGTGCGCAGTCTGCGGAGAAGACATCGGCCGAGCGGCCTATGCGCGGGCCACGTCACTGCTCGCGCGCATCCTCGATACCGCCGGTCCAGGTCACCATTACCTTGCGTGCAGCGTGTTGGCCAGGCCCGAAACCCTTGCCGCTGGTCTGCACGCCGACGTCAAGCCCGAAGGCAAACCACGAGTCGACGAAAGCGAAGTGCTGGAATTCGTCACGGTCCTTGCCCTCAGTATCGCGACACACAGTGCCGGAGGCATCGTGATCCGTACGAGCGCCCCCAGCGCTACCGATCGCGTATACGGCTGGAGAATGACCGGCGACAGACTTCAGCCCCTCACCGCTGGCGAGGTGTTCGATGCCTATCGCAGCGACATCAGGTCGGGAGACGTCCTCTCGTTGGAATCGGATGTCGACTACTGCGAGCCACCGGATCTGGGTGACGCGGGGCAGCCTGGCGGTCACAGGCATTGAACCCGCGGTCGGCGTCCCGACGCCGTGGTCATCCTGCGCGAAGCCGCTCAGACGGCTAACCTCCTCGTTCAGTAGCTGTCGGACTGTCGCGACCAGGAAAACACCGGGCCACGGCAGCTGACCGTCGTGCCGCACGCCTTCGGGTGTTCCGGTTGCGGGAGACTGCCCGAGAGCCTGGAGGTTGTACCTTGCAGATCGACCTGAGCACCGCACGGCAGACTGTGCGGGAACTGGCCGAGCGGCTGGAGCAGCTCGACGGCACGGTGGTGGACGACGCCCCGACCCGCGCCGGTTCGCGCCAGCGCACAGAGGTCAGCCGCACCTTGCAGTACCTCGCCCATCTCGGCAGCCGAAGCTCCGTCGAAGTGATGGACGCCTTCTACGCCTTCAGGCACTGGGACGGAGACCGGCCGGCCGGGAAGTGAGCAGCCGGATGAACCAGGCCACCGAGACCCTGCTGCGCGAGGTCACCGATCGGCTGGAGCGAGCAATCCGCGAGCGCGACTGCCCGGCGATGGTCGCGCTGCAGGGAGAGCGGACCCTGACGCTCTCGGACTTCGACTACCTGCGAGACGATGCAACCGCCCAGGCCTTCGAGCGCCGCGCGGCGGACAAGGCGCAGCAGGTTCACACCCTCCGCTTCGCGTTCGCCGTCCCGCAGGTGTGGCTGTTCACCGAGGACGCCGTGTACGGCCGGGCAGTCGCCAACCTGCCCTTGAGAGAGGGCGAACAGGAACTCATGGCGTGGATGACCTTCGACGCGGACGACGGAGTGGACTACGGCTACCTTCCGTACGCCCGGCGCCCAAGTGGCGAACCCGTTTTCGACCAGCACGAGGTGATCACCGTCCCAGTCCAGCCGTACGACGACTATCCGGGACGCCACCTCCTGCGATATCTCACCCGAGACCAGTAGGTCTCCAAGTCAGTTGTGTGCAGGCCGGGTTGCACCGGCGTAGTCGTCTCCTTGATACCGGTAGCGCTCGATGCGGATCGACGTTCCGGGTCGGGGTGCGTCGATCATCCTCCCGGCTCCGATGTAGAGGCCAACGTGGTGGATGCCGTTGACGGCGGTGCCGTAGAAGACAAGGTCGCCGGGTTTCAGCGACTGCCCGGACGGCACGCCCGGGCCGGCGTCGAACTGTTCCTGGGCTGTACGCGGCAGAGGCACGCCCGCCGCAGCGTAGGCAGCCTTGGTCAAACCGGAGCAGTCGAAGCCCGCGTCCCTCGCCCCAGGACCGTCGCCACCCCACTCGTACGGCAACCCGAGCTGGCCTTGGGCGTAGTTGATCGCCTGTAGGGCGGCTGAGGCAGGGGCGGCATCGGCGCCGAAGGCCGCGCTGCTGGAGTAGGCCTGCGCCTGAGTGAGGACCTGCGAGACGTACCAGTCGGCGTGGTTGTAGGCGTAGAGGGCGCCGGTGAGGTCGCGGTCGTCGCGGGCACCGGAGTCGCACAGGTAGGCGGCGGCAGCGTAGACGGCGTCGTGCGCGTCGTACGGCGAAGGCGGGGTCGCTCCACCTGACGGCATCTGGTGGCTGGCGACGACGCTTTTGAAGGTGGCCGGCAGAAACTGCATGGGGCCCCGGGCTCCGGCGTCGTTGGCGCCGCTGCGGACGCCGGGGAGCGACGATCGACCGTGGTCCGATTCGGCTTTTCCGACAGCTGCCAGGATGGGCCAGTCCAGCCCGGGGCAGGTGGCGGCGGCCTCCATGTAGAGGCCGAGGTAGTCGGACGGGATGTCGATCAGTGCGGCCTTGCTGGGCTGCGTGTTGCTGCTGCCGAATGCTGAGAGCATGCCGCCCGTGCCGGCGGCGGCCAGGGTGACGATGAGGCCCACGGCCGCCAGGACCACAACGCCTTTCTTCCCCATCGGCGTTTCACCGCCTGGGGCGGCGGAGTGTCGGGCGGGGTGCCAGCGGGGACGGAGGGAGGAGATCCGTGGAGGTGCCGTTGCCGGTCGTGGTCGTGGGTGACGAGGTGGGGCTCAGCGGTGGCAAGTGCGGCCAGGCGCTGTTGAGTTCGGCAAGCCGGAGTCGCTCGCCGGCGTTGGGCTGTTGAGGGTTCAAGGGCTGCCAACAGGCTGCCGAGGGGCGCGCGTTGAAGTCGGCGGTGGCTGTGGCCACAGGGACCAGCTCGGGGCCGTCGAGGACCCCGAGGGACGTGGCGAGCGCTTGGCGGACGTGGGTCTCGCGGCGAGCGGTGGGCACCCAGATCAGGACTGGAGTGGTGATGCCGGTCGCGGCGGCGAGTTGCGCGTAGCGGGGCAGCTTGGCGGCGACGCGGTCGGGGCGTTCCGTGGCGAGATCGAACTCCAGGAACCACTCGAACTCGGTGCGCTGCTCGTGCCAGCGGCCGTAGCCGTCGGGAAGGACGATGTCGCCGAAGTGGCGTCGGCAGCGGGATTCGGACCACCAGGTGGTGAGTTCCCCAGCAACCCCGGGCTGGCGCGAGTGGGCGATGAGAGCGGTGAAGAACCCGTTGGTGCCGACGGTGTGGGCCAGGTGCAGCGAATGGGCTATGCCGATGGCTCGCTCGTGCTTGTAGTTCAGGTGTCGGGGGTCGAGTCCGTCTTCGCGGGCGAGGACGGTCGCGCCGGCGACGTCGAGGACGTAGTGCATGGGGGCGCTGCCGGACGTGATGAAGGGCTGGAAACGGTCCACCAGACGCCACTTGTACAGCTGGAGCAGCCGGGCGTTGGCGGCTCGGGGTGAGGGGTGGGCGATCTCGGTGATCTGGTGGGTCGTGAGGACCTTGTGCTCGTAGAGCATGCGGGCGAGCCAGCGGTCGCGGTCGGTGAGGCGTTCCGAGAGCCGAGCGACGTACTCGCCGGTGGCGGCGACACGTTGGCTGACGCGCTGGGGTCGGTGTCCTCGCAGGGCACGCTGCTGGGTGGGATGGGTGATCACGGTCGTGCACCTCCAGTTGAAGAGCGCAGGGTGAATGACCTGGGAACTCATGAGAGCGGCTCTTGGCGGAGAGGCCGGGGCTCAGGTGGCTCGGCGCGGATCGACGGCGCTCGGCCTGTCAGATACGCGGCGGGGAGCAGGCGGCTTGGGATGGACGTTGCGGCGGGCAGCGGCGCGGATCTGCCGTGCCCGGCCGGGTATTGCCGGCGGAAGCGGTTCGGTGACCACCGTGAAGGCGGGGGCCTCGGCACCGCCGACCACTGGTCGTACGGCGGCGTGGAAGGCGTCGAGGTTGGACAAGTCGTGGGCGGTCAGCCGAGGTTCGGTGTGCCGGGTGAGGTGGCGGGCGTCTTCCGGCGAGGCGTTGAAGAAGATCTTGGTGCGGGCGTTGGTGCTGATGCCCTCCTCCAGTTCCTTGGGCAGTTGGCGCAGGTACTGGTGAGCGAGGGTCATCGACAGCCGGTAGCCGCGGGCCTCCGCGAGCATGTCCTCCAACGGGTAGGGGAGGTTCAGGAAGTTGTGCGCCTCGTCCAGATACAGCCCGGCGTCCCGCCGCTGCCCCTGAGGGACACGGGCTCGGCCAGTGGCGGCCTGCCAGGTCCGACCGACCACGATCGAGCCCATGAGATGGGAGGTCTCGGTGCCCAGCGCGTCTTTGGCGATGCGGACCAGGCAGATTCCGCCGTTGAGTACCTGATCCATGTCGACGGTGGAAGATCCGCCGGCGAGAGCGGCCCGGACGAAGGGACGCAGCAGGAATCCGCGAACCTTGTTCATCAACGGGGCGGTGACCTGGGCGCGAGCGGGACCCGACAGGGCGTCGTACCAGGACCAGAAACCTCGCAGCACGTCGTCGTGGATCTGCTCGACAGCGCGTTGCCGGAAGGCAGGCACTGACAGGAGTTTGGGTAGATCAGTGAGGACGGGAGTGCCGGGGAGCTCGCGCAGGGTGAGCAGACCGGCACGCAGGATGTCGTCCGTGCGTGGCCCCCACGAGGAGGCGTAGACACGCGAGAAGATCGATACGAGGTTGTCGACCGTCCGAGCCGCGTCCGCGCCTTCGAGCGGGTTGATGACGGGCGGGCGGCTCTTGCTGTCGGCGTCGAAGAGCACCACCTTCTCGCCGAGCTCCTCGGGCAGGCGCATCAGGACGTCAGTGATCAGATCGCCCTTGGGGTCCACCACGATCAAACCGCGTCCGGCGACCGCGTCGGCGAGGATCATCCGGGCCATGAGCTCGGACTTGCCGGAGCCAGTGGCGCCGAGGATGTGCACATGGTGGCGGGCGTCCGGGACCCGCAGCCCCACCGGGCGGGCATGCCCCGAGTCCGTCAGACCGATGGGCCTGACGGACGGGCCGGTGGTGGCGATACCGGGTGGCGGCGGAACAGCACGGGCTCCGGCGCGTTGCAGGGCGGGGACGGCTTCGTCCCAGGGCAGGTGCGCCACTGCGGCCAGCTCCGGGATGGACAGCAAGTCGCCCTTGTCGAGGCGGCGTTCGGCAAGGCGTGGCAGGGGGCGACGGAGCCGGGCGCGGCGGTAGTAGTTGTGCTCGGTGAACGCGGAGTACGCGGAGGCGATGGCGTGGCACCGGCCACGCAGCAGGTCACGGGTCGCAGCGTGCTTGTCGGCGTCCAGGCCGTCGGGGACGGCCACCGTGACGACGTAGCGGACGCGGGTCTCGTACGAGGCACCGCGCTGTTTGGCCACGATCGCCTTGTCCTCGGCGGCGGTGGCCAGCGCGGTCTGCCGGTCCACCAGCGAGGCTGCTTGGTGGTTCCGGGGACATACACGCTGCCCGGGGGTGATCAGATCGAGGAGGCTGCCGATGGGGCGGGCGGAACGGCCTGCTCGCGTACGCCGGGCGGCTCGGCGAGCCTTCTTCACCCGGTGTCCGGTGACGGGGCGGGCCAGGACCTGGACGACGGCCTGCTCATGAGGACCGAGTCCGACGGGCGCGCCGAGCAGAGCACGGATCGGATCGGCCGGGAAGTCGGTACGGATGGGCAGGGCCTCGGTGCGGGCGAGCCGCAGATCGCCCCCGGCGGCCTCGGTCTCCCGGTTCGAGGCATCGGGTAGAGGCGGTACGGGCGTGGTGCGGGTGCGGGCTCCAGGCCAGGCGGCTTCGACCGCGCGTTCCACCATCCCGGGCGGGATCACGCCGGGCACCCACAGACGCAGGCGTATGGTCTCGCGGTCGAAGACGTATTCCCAGGCCAAGTGGGGCTGGCCGGAGAGACGGAGGCGCCAGGCCGGTCGCAGGAGCCCCAGCAGGTTCGCCCAGAGAGCTTCGGCGCCCGCCGGGTCGGCGGTAGGTGGTGGCAGCACACTCACCAACCGGGCGTCACGCGCGAGGTTCTGGCGACAGCGGCGATGCCACCACCAGCGCGCCCAGCCCAACGCGCCGAGAACGATCGCCACGGTGGAACCCGTGACCGGCCCCCAAATGATGATCCAGCGTGTCACGTGGTCCACGACGGCGCGAACGGCCCCCGCCGGGTCACGCAGGTAGGTCTCCAGCGGTGAGTCGGGTTCAGTGGGAGCAGAGAGTTGCACTGAGGGGAGGGCATGGCCGATGACCATGGTGAAGAGCCTCCGGATTAGTGAAAGAACAACGTGGGCCGTGCGCTGAACTGTCAGGCGGCGCAGCTGTGTTGAGACTCAGGGCCACCCGCCAGGCTGCGCTCGCCACGTCTACGACGGGCGGCCTCGCGCTCGGCGTCGACCTCGGCCTGCCAGGAGCCGAAGCTGCGATCGCCCAGGAGCTTGAGGAAGTGAGGGATGCGGTTGGCCGGGACACCGACCAGGTGGGGGCCGAGCACGGCGAGGAGATCGTTGGCTGCCTGGGAGTGCCATCCGGCTGCCGCGATCGCCCCTTCATCAGGGAAGACGTCCGCCACTCGGTCGACCGCGACATCGAGGTCTGCGTCCTGGGTCCCGCCGAAGCTGTAGACCCAGAGGAAGTTGGTCGGCGGGTCGGGCTCCACCAGGGCGCGGAACCTGGTGACTTCCTTGCTGTACGCGTAGAAGTTCGTCTCGGGACGCGCACGGATGATGCGCAGCCAGGCGATCAGGTACTCGTCGGAGACGAAGTCACCGCTGTCGTGGATGCGCACCCATGTGCCGCGGAACCTTCGTGCGCCGAGCTCCGCGATCATGGTCTGCTCCCAGCCGACCGGATCGTCGAGCACGAACTGAAGGTTGGCCTGGTGCTTGGCGCGAACCACCGGCCATGTGTAGGTGCCGTGGCGTGCGTAACAGACGCGGCGGCAAATGCCCGCCGACGGGCAGGTGTTGTAGGTACGGCCATCAGGAAGTCGGCCCGCCCAGGCGGGCAGGGTCCAGTTCCAGGCGCCGATCGCGCGCATCTCACTGTTCTGGGTCAGCAACCGCGCAGGGCGGGCCGAAGCGGGGGTGGGCATCGGTTTGGGCAGGGGCATGAAGACTCCCCTCGTGGAGAAGACGTGAGCGCCCAGGGCAAGGGCGTTGTGTGAGCGGGCGAAGCCCGCCGGCGCAGTCAGGGACCGACAACGACGTGGCCGCTTGTGCCGCCTTCGAAGGCATCTGCCGCGGGGCCCGCGGCTTCCAGGTCCAGGAAGGACTCGTCGACCGTCATGGAGGTGTCGTCCTCGGCGTACGTGGCGAGTTCGGCCGGGTCGGTGGTGACCAGGTAGTGCTCGGTGGGTGAGGCGACCGCTTGGAAGGCGACCCGATGGGTCCCGGTGGACAGAAGCCCTTGCCCGCGGTCGGCCGACAGCAAGAACTGCCGCTCCCCCTCGGACAGATCGAACGCGCGGGTGATCTCGTCGATGGCCTGCGGGGCTTGCCGCAGCAGGATCTGCGTGGCGGCGTTGGCCACGACAGCCTTGCCGAGGTCGGAGCCGAGGACGTCACCGCTGTCCTGCGAGGCCACAGTCAGTCCGGCCCAGCGTTTGCGGGACGCCTTTGCCATCCGGAACAGGAACTCTGCTCCGGCGGGCTCCTTCATCAGCAGCCAGGCTTCGTCCACGGTCACCAGGCGTGGTCGGCGCACTGCTGGGTTGGACACCCGGCGCCAGACCGAGTCCAGGGTCAACAGCGTGCCGACGGGCTTGAGTTCGTCCGCAAGGTCGCGCATGGAGAACACCACGAGATGGCCGTCAGGCCGAGTGGTGGTGGGTCCGGCGAACAGGCCGGAGAACGCGCCGTCCGTGAACGGGTGGAGCCGGGCCGCGAGTTCGTGGGCCGTTCGGTCTTTGAAGCGGTTGAGCGCCGTCACGAGGTCGCCCAATAACGGTGCGGGGCGCGTCCAGGTACGGGCGTCCGCGGTGATGCCGCTTCGTTGATAGGTGGCGGCGATCGCTCGGTCGAAGACGGCCCGCTCGGTGGGCGCCAGTTCGGCGCCGAGCAGTAAGGCCAGGACTGTGTGAAGGAACAGCGCGCGGCGCACCAGGGCGTCCTTGGGTGCGGTGCGGCGTCCGTCGGGGCCGGTGTGGATGGGCAGGTCGAAGGGGTTGACGTGGATGTCGTCGGCTCCGAGGTGGATGTACGTGCCGCCCACGGCTTGAGCGAGGCGGGCGTACTCGTCCTCGGGGTCGATGACGTGGACCTCGATCCCGCGGTAGAGCGAGCGCAGCAGTTCCAGTTTGACGAGGTAGCTCTTGCCCGCGCCGGACCGCCCGAGGATCACGCTGTTGTGGTTGTCGAGGGCGAACCGGTCCCAGTGCACCAGCCCTTGAGAGCCGATGTTGTAGCCGTACAGCACACCGGAGGGCGCGGCGACCGAGGTCGGGTCGGGCGGGGGCAGGTCGGGGCTGGTGAAGGGGAACGCCGCGGAGAGCGCCGCGGTGTCGAAGGTGCGGCGCATCTTCACCAGGTCCAGGCCCATCGGCAGGCAGGTCACCCAGCCCTGGAGACTGCGGTACGTGGTGGGCTTGGCGTCCAGCAGCAGGCTGGCGGCCAGTGAGCGTACGGCGGCCACCTCGTCGGTCAGGGCCTCGTGGCTGGTGGCGTGGACGGTCAGGTAGAGGCCGAGCCGGAACAGCTTGCCCTCGCCCCGGGCGACGCGGGCGGAGAGGTCGTAGGCGTCTTCGGTCGCCGCCTCGACCTGTGGGTCGAGGAGTCGGCCGTGCTCCTGCGTGTAGCGACGGCCGGACTCCATCTTGGCCAGCTGCCGCTTGAGTCGGTTGGCCGCGGTGACCGGATCGATTGGCTCGACGTGCAGGCTGACGTCCACCCGGCCGGGGTAGGTCAGCAGGGGCTGGAGCCAGCCGGGGTGCACCTCGCGGGGAAAACCGGTGATCGCGAAGGAGGCTACCCACTCACTCCCGACCTCCAGATGCCGGGGCGCGATCGCTAGCGCATCCGGGGCGAAGGCTCCGGCACCGCCCGTAGGCGCCCCTGCCTGTGCCCGCCGATGCGCACGGGCCCCAGGGCGCTTCACGTGGGTTCCCGCTCTTGGAAGTGAGCGAACCAGGAGCCATCTTCACCAGGCCCGTCTTGCGTTTGAGTGGAGGACCGAGTCGTTGGTGAGCCGGCGTTGGACGAGGGCCAGTCCTCTTCGCCGGGAGCCACCGCGGTGATGATGTCGCCGGTCACGGCGAGCGCGGACGACGGCGGAACCAGGCTGTCGGGGTTGCAGGAGGCGGCGAGGATCGAGGTGGCCTGCCCGGGGTCCAGCGGTGTCACGATGACGCCGATGGGGCTCAGAAGCTCGGCGGCCTCGCTGAGCCGACGCAACAGGCGGGCCTCAGCCGCACGCCGGGTCGCGGCGTTGGCCCGTGCCGGACGTTGGGCGGACCGACGGCGGGCGAGCACGGTCAGAGGCGAGGCTCCGCCGAGCCCGTCGACGGTTCCAGCCGCACCGATCGGTTCGCGCAGAACGAGCAGCACCTGGCGGCGCAGCAGATCCGAGGTCCGGCCGAGATGGGCGAGGTAGTCGGCGTGTTCATGGGCGGCGGTCTCCAGGGCGGGATGCGGCAGGGACGGCGCGTTGTCGTGCAATTCGGCGATCTGCGCGGAGAGATCCAGGTGCTCGGCACGGACGAGGATCTGGACAGGGGCCGTGAGCGAGTGCAAGTAGCGGCCGAATGCGGAGACCAGGGAGTCCTGTTCCCCGGGAGTGCGCAGCGCGAAGTTGACGGTGCTGCAGACTGCCACCACGGTGACCCCGTCGGTGCCGAGGTCGATCACGCCGGTGTCCGTGACGTCTTCGGCCGGTAACCGGAGTGAGGCCGGAGCGACTGCGGTGGCGACCCGCTGTTCGTCGCTCAGCGTGGCTTGCTCCGAGAGCCAAACAGGGGCGGAGGGGATTCCCTCCGGGGCGGTCACCTGGTAGCGGGGCTCCATGTGTTGGCGTAGAGCTGCGAGCATCAGACGGTCCAGAGGCAGTCCGTCGCGCCGTCCCAGAGTCACGAAGACAGCGGTGGCCGCGATCGGAACGGCAGGCACCAGGAATACCGGCACGGGCACGAACGACCGCATGACGGACCAACTCCCGTACAACAGGAGTCCGGTGACAGCCAAGATCATCAGTTGGCGAGCGGTGAGGCCGGCCAGGACGGTGTCCTCGCGGTCGACATCGGAGGGAATGCGTACGGGCTGGGTCACGAGGGGTCACCTCCTGAGCGGCTGCTGTCGGTACGGCGTGGGAGCGGAGGACGCCTGGCGGACGGGGAGCTGAAGACGGCTGGGGGCGGGGCGCTTGTGCGTGAGTACCGCCCAGGGGCGATGCGCGGCTCGGACACCGGCGGACGGAAGGTGGTAGGGGCGACCCTTCGAGTGGTGTGCCGTGGCGGGATATCGGACTGCGGGGTGGGCTGTTGGAAGCGAGGGCGCGCGGGTGCCGGTGGCCTGCCGGTTGCTCTGGTCGAACGGGTGGGCGCGTTGCCGCCATCGGGCTTCCGGAACACCGGTGAGCCGGGCGGGCTGGTCGGCCGCGTTGACGGCGTGGGTGTCTGGGCAGGGGACGCGCCGGACGGCTGGTCGCCCGGAGCGCGGAATTCCGGCATCGGCGGCCGACCGGCGGCCGGCCCGATCGGCTGGTTGCGCTGCGGGGCCGCGGCAGTGGGCTGGAGGAACAGCGGAAGTCCCGGTGGACGGCGAGAACCACCGGTGGGTAGACCCGCCCCAGGAGGCGAAGGAGCGGTACTGCTGCTTCGGCGGCCTGAACCACCCGGAGACGGTCCCCGCCCGGACGGCCGAGGAACACCGGACGCTCCTCCTGGCCCTCCCGCAGGAGGGCTGCGGCGCGAAGTCGCGCTCGATCCGCTCCTACCGCGCAGCAATCCGAAGGTCTTGTACATGACGTAGGCGCGGGCGAGGCTGCCGACGAACGAGCGGCCGTGGCTGAAGCGGATCGAGCCCAGGATCCAGAACGGGATCTTGAAGACGATGTACATCAACGCCAACGTGATGAGTACGTTGATCAGCCCGTTGTTGTTGAGCCCGAAGAGCCCGGTCGGGCCGAAGCCGCCGGGAGTCAGGAATACCCGTACTCCGGTGATCAGGGCGAGGGACTGGGCGACCTGGATGGCCAGTACGCCACCAAAGGCCTTCCACCACCAGCGGGCGACGCCGTCGGTCTGCGGCAGGGCGTGACAGATCAATGCCAGGGGCGCGGCGACGATCAGGATGATCGTGAGGGCGACGCGGACGACGAAGGTCAGCAGGAGGGCGACCAGGACCCCGATGGTCACGAGCCACATCAGGACGAGGAAGATGCTGCCGCTGTCGGAGTTGAAGGTGCTGAGAACGAAGTCGCGCAGCGCGGGCCCGGCGGTGTCGGCGTTGACGCCGCCGCCCATGGCGGCGTGGGAGAGGGCGTTGGCGAGATCCACTGCCTTGCCTGCGAAGAACAGCGACAGGGCCGAGGCGAGGAATCCCAGGGGAATCCGGGGAGCGATCTCCTTGATGGAGTAGCGGCTCTGGACCGTCTCGTGACTCATCAACACGATCCCGGCGAGGGCGACGAACAGGGTGTAGGAGGCGGCAGCGATCTGCCAGGAGTTCGTCCACAACTCGCCGACGCGGGGCATGGATTCGGGGCTCGGCGTCGTCAGAAGCGTCCCGCTGAGCAGGTCCAGCAGCGGATTGAGGGCGAACTTGATCACTGATTTGAAGAAGCTCGTGATCGCGCTCGTGATGCCCTTGGAGATCCATCCGGATATCCCGCCGGCTCCGTCGCCCTCGGGGACTTCGGCCGGGGGTATGGCCCCCGCGGTGGGCGCGGAGGACGCGGAAGTACCAGGCTGGGGGATGCAGTCCGCACCCGGGCACGACGTGGCAGTCGCTGACGGTGTTGGTTCGGCAGATGGGGCCGGCGCCGGACCAGGACTTGGGCTCGGATCTGCGTAGGCGGAGAACATCGAGGCGAGCACTGTCAAGGCCACGACGCCGAGCACAAGAGCACGGCCCCAACGACGTAGATCGCGGCGACGGTTCGATTGCGCGGGTGACCCAGCGCTGGTGCGGCTGCGGACAGCCGGGCCAAGCCGGATTTCCGGGGCGACGGTGGCCTGGGCGGTGGTCATCAGGCGCCCACGATCCCTTTGAGGATCTCGACCACCAGAGGAGCCAGCGCCGCCAGCCCGTATCCCCAACCGGCACTCTTGAACGCCGTCTTGGCCTTCTCCACCTCGCCGGGGTCGCCCCCGGCCATGACGTAGCGCACGCCGCCCAGCGACAGGAACACCGTGGCCAAGCCGGCCAGGATGCCCATGATCCAGTTACGGATGTTGTTCAGCACATCATTGACCGACTTGGCCAGTGCCAGAAGGTGTTGGGGCTCGGCGGCCTGCGCTGCAGAAGCTCCGAGGAGGCAGATCAGCAGCAGGGCGGCGCCGGTCACCAGCAGCCAGCAGCCCAGCCGACGGCCCAACCGCCTTTCGACGAAGGCATGGTGCAGCCGGGCGCGGACGCGGGCGGCGGTGCGCTCATAGCGATGTGGGAGGGACAGCCGGCGCATCAGCGCACCTCCGAAGTCGGCGAAGACGTCGAGGCGGGCGTGGAACTCCCGCACCTCAAAAGACCGGATTTCGGTGCGGTTTTGGCCACGCCGGTCGAAGAGTCCTGGCCTCGGTCCGGAACTCGGTTGTTGCCGACGCCGATCACCGAGGCCGATGAACCGGCGAGTGTCAGCACCGCGTTGCGGCGAGCAGGAAGTTCGGCTGCGGAGGGCAAGCTGCCCAGCACGGAAACGGCGACCGGATCATCCGGGTCGGTGTCCTGGGTCTCGCCGCGGAGAAAGACGACGAGCCGTGCCTCGGCTCGCCGGCGGAGCTTGTAGGTCGCGTTGGCCGTGGTCTGATGTTGGACCGCCCAGTCGTCGACGGAGGTCTTGTCGAGTCGGGTAGCACCGATCAGGTCGGCCTCGGTCCGGGTCAGGACCGACTCCCGGACCGCGCGTGCCAGTACCAGATCCGGATGTCCCCAGGGCGGTCGCGGTGCGGCTGACCGGAACCCGGGAGCGGCCGGTGTGGGGGCATCGAGCGCTTCCATGAGCGCTGCGAATCCCTGCCGGTAGGCCGCCCACCGCAACCGCGGCATCACCTTGGGACGAGCCACATCGATGGTCACCAACGCGCCCAGAAAGCCCGACAGCACTTCGGCGTGGACATCGAAGGGGTCCCCGGGGAAGCCCTCGGCCAATCGCCTGGCCACTCCAGCCAGAGCCGGCAGCGCCATACCCGTGCACGCCAGGGTCCAGGTGGCGCCCTCTCGCCGCGAGCGGCGTACCAGGTGAGCCCAAACGGCGTCGCGTGTGCGGCGCGGGCAGTTGCGTCGCAGTAGTCGGTGTCGAAGCTCGTCCAACGGGATGGGCCGGTGCGGCAGACCTCGGAACGCGCGACCGTCCAGGCACAACGGTTGGGGCCCGGCGACTAGCAGGGCGAAACACCGCCGGGCTGTGTCCAACGGAAGAGCGTTCTCCGGGGCGCGGTCGACGCGGCTGCTTCCGGGACGTTGAACAGCCATGATCAGACGCCTCCTCAAATAGGGGAAGATGGCGCCCTCAGATAGCCAGGACTGGGACAAGAAAGGGCCAAGAGAATACAGAAAGGCAGCAGAGAGACGTAGATTCCGGCTACTAATATTTCCTTAACGGGGTCCAGGTGATCTGGTTTTGCATGCGAAAACGGATCCATGTGACGGGCGTGCCTCAATGTCGGCTTACTAGCTGGCGACCTGCGGTTTTATGGATGATCTAGGGCGGCATTTTGGGAACACTCGTCGTCGCTTCGACCACTTTGATAGTCGGGCGGTAGGGACGCGGTCCGAGTCCGAGTGCGATCGGGCGAAGGCGGGCAGTGGTTGTCATGACCGATTGCCAGCCTCGTTCACCGCTTCGGCGGTCGTGCTGTGGACGGTCGGCCAATCGGCTCGGACTCGTGGTCTCGCTGAGGGTTCCCGACCGGGTCCGCCTCGGTCCGACTAAGGACCCGGCTCCGACCGTTCTCGCCCGCACGACGCCCGGATGTTCCCGGAGGCATGGGGGCCGAGTGCGGCGAAAGCGATATACGGCGTACTTCAGTCGGACGAGCACACCGAAGAGATCTTCTGGGGAGCGGGGCGTGAGTCGCTCGTGTCGCGGATGGCCCGATCAGAGTCCTTAAGCGGTGATCTCGGAGCGGGCTCAGGGCACGGCATGGGTAGCGGCGGCGGTCGGCACTACGAGCAAGCGAATGGATGGCGCGGATCCGTGGCCAAAATGCGGCCGATTTCCGGCCTCTTGTAGCGACAGGAAACTTCGCGCGAGAGGAGCTGACCATGCCGCAGCCCGATCACCCGGACGATCAAGAAGAGGCAACGTGGTTGACCGGCCTCGTGGTCGAATTCATCCTTCGCTACACCCAGCCGCGTGAACACGTGCTTGTTCTGAGCCCACGCACCGACAAGTCACGCCGGGTCTGTGCGGCTGTCCCGAGAAACGTTGCGGAGTCCTCCTCCCGACTCGGCAGGACCGTAGTGACGCGTACGGTCGATCCTGTACGCCCCGCCTCGATTGCTCAGCCCAAGGAACCGACCGTGCCGGAGTCCGTACCCGGACGGACTTCCCCAACTCCCGACTCGGTATCGCCGGACGGAGTCCTGCGGCGGACTCTCGCGGAGACAACAGACTCCGAGAGGACCGGCTCCAAGTCCTTCGGCGTAGTGATCGCTTGCCTGGACACACGGTCGGCTGACTGGGTTGAGTACGTTCCTTGGAACGAGTTTCTCGGGCCGACCGGGCTGCTTGCCTTCATCACATACGGTCACCATAGTGAGGATGATCCGACGAGTCTCTCCCGCCTCGTGACGGGTATGGCACGCTGCTTCGGACTGGTCCATCTCGACCAGATCACGCTGTCCAACGCACCCGACCGTGCACCTGCTGACGTCCTGCTCTTCATCCCGCGGCTGCCAGGCGCACGGGACTGGAAGTGAGCCGTGGGCACTCACCGGCAGTTGGGCCAACGGGCTCCTCAACAAAGGCCATTCAGCGTTACTCTAGGTTCTTCGCCCCGTCGACTCGGCCCTGGAGTGGCCAAGTGGCGAATGGATGCGATTCCGAGCTTCTTGGCCATGATCCGGGCGGGCACCGCACTCAGGTCCAGGCCTTCTTCATCAACTCAACTTCAGCCACGTCGCGCTGTAGCTCGGAACGATGGGCCTCAAAGCCATGGCTGACGCTTCGACCGGGCGCAGTGATCGATCAGAGGACGGACGCTTCGTCCCGCGCGGTCGTATCCGCATGGCCTTTGAGATCCAGGTCATCGACGGCCCGGAGGGAGCACTGCTCCGTCGCGAGCAGGCGCAAGTGATACGGGAGGTCGTGGAATGGGTGGCCCAGAAGCGATCCGGGCCTGGATCGAGCACGGCTCCGGCGGACGAGGCCGACCCGGGGTCGGGCCTGGATCCGGACTGATCAGGGTCGCATGGCTCGGCCGTACTTCGACCCGTGATCTGCAGGATCCGACGCTCTCGCTGCCGCGACAACTGCGCAACAGCCGTCTAGCCCTTCCTGAGAACGCCGTGATCGTCGTGCACTTCTACGACGTGGAGTCCGGACGCACCGCCCTGGAAGCCCGGGGTCGTGGCACTGCGCATGAGGACTTTCAGATCCCCATTCCGCGGGACGGCAGCATCCAGGATCTCTTGGAGGAGGCGCAGCAGCAGGCTCGGCGGTTCGACGCGGTGATCTGCGAGTCGGTCGACCGGATCGCGCGGACCACGTACTTCAGCACTCGGATCGAGTACCAGTTGGAGCAGGCCGGTGTTCCGCTGCTCGCCGCCGACGAACCGATCCGCCTCGACGTCAGTCCCCGTAAGGCCAAGGCCGCTACTCAGGTCCTCACCCGTCGTATGAAGCAGGGCGTGGCGGAGTGGTACGTGACCGAGATGCTGGAGAAGTCGTGGTCGGGCTTCGAGATGCACACCGAGCAGGGCTACAACGTCGGCAAGCCGTGCTACGGGTACCGAGCCAAACCGGTTCCGCATCCCGTCCCAGCCAAGCGCGCCAAGGGCGTCAAAAAGACCCTGCTGGAGGTCGACCCCGTCGAGGGAGCAGCCGTACGGAGGATGTTCCATTGGCGCGTCGTGGAGCGGCTCAGCTACGAAGCGATCGCTGACCGGCTGAATGCGGACCTGGTCCTCAATCCGCCTCCGTCTCCCATCCTGGTCGAAACCGCGGTCGGCCACTGGACCCCCTCCAGCGTCCGTGATGTGCTCACCAACCCGAAGCACACTGGGCACATGGTCTGGAACCGCCGGGCCCGCAAGGGCGCCGGCCGTAACCGGGCCAACCCGGTGGAGGAGTGGGTCTGGTCCGCCGAGCCGACCCACGAGGCGCTGGTGGACCTTGAGACGTTCGTCCAGGCGCAACAGGTCGCCGAGTACCGCGAGCGCTCCCGCAGCGCCCCCGAGACGAGCACACATCCACGGGCGCAGCGGATCTACCGGCTGCGCAGTTTCGTCTTCTGCACCCAGTGCGAACGGCGCTTCTACGGCAAGTCGAGCAAAGGGGTCAGCTACTACGTCTGCGCGCCGAAGAAGTCGTATCGGGCCGCTGACCACCCTCCGAGCATCTGGGTGCCGGAACCGGCGATGCTCGAAGGGCTCGGTGTCTTCTTGTCCGACCGCGTGTTCGGAGCGTATCGGCGCGACCTCCTCGCCGAGAGTCTCGACCAGATGGATGTCGACGCTCAACAGCAACGGGAAGTACGCGCGACATCCTTGCGCAAGGCCATCAGGGAAACGGAGACCAGGAGCAAGCGGCTGCTTCGAAACCTGGAGCTCGTCGACAACCCGGACCAGAGTTTCATCCGGGACCTGAACGAGCGACGGGCCGAACTGCGCGGTCGGCAGATGGACCTGGAGCGGCAACTGGCAGGGCTGGAGGCCGAGATCCAGGAGACGCCGAACCCGAACCTGCTCACCGGACTTCCGGTCACCTCGGTCGACGTGACCGCCATGCCGGACGCCATGTCCCGCCGACTCTTCGAGGCGCTTCGCCTTGAGATCCGTTACGACCACAGGACGGAACTCGCCACCTGCCGCGTGACACTTACCGGTGGCAGCATGGGAAACATCGCCGACATGACGGATCTCCTGCCCGGCCGACCGGGCGGGACGGTGCTCCAAATGAGCGAGGAGGAAGGAATGGCGGATAGGACAACGCCGCCGCCATCCTTCTGCGTGGCGCCCCCGGCAGGACTCGAACCTGCGGCCAAGCGCTTAGAAGGCGCCTGCTCTATCCACTGAGCTACGGGGGCCGGGTGTGGTGGCCTCTGTCTTGGGTGCCCGGGTGTGGGCCGTTCCGTGACGTTGCCGGGGACAAGGATAGGGCTCCCACAACCTTGTCCCTGTTGCTTCGCCTCCGTGGCTCGATGTGGAGGTTCGGTGAAGCGGTCCTGATAATCGCAGGCAGGTACGAATCGTGCACTGCTTTTGGTGCCTTGCGCCCCGGGTGTTGTGCACTCGTTATGCCTGGACTGTGCCTGCGTCCCAGTCGTCCCTTCCGCCCCTTGTGTCCAGTCGGCGCGCAGACATACTCATATGCTTCAGAATTCCCCTAAAATTGGGCATTCTTCGCATGTGGTGACCTTGGACGTACGGCCTCAGCTGCTCGACGCACTCTCCGCCCTGCGCGACCGTGTCGCCGCCGCACGCTTCCCGCTGCCCCTGGCGGGGGCGCCACGCGCGCGTGCCAACCGCGACGAACTGCTCGCCCAGCTCGACGACTATCTGGTGCCCCGGTTGCGGGACCCCGAAGCACCCCTGCTGGCCGTGGTGGGCGGCTCCACCGGCGCCGGCAAGTCGACCCTCGTCAACTCCCTTGTCGGACGCCGGGTGAGCGAGGCGGGCGTCCTGCGCCCCACCACCCGCACACCCGTGCTGGTCTGCCACCCGGAGGACCATCACTGGTTCAGCGGGATGCGCGTCCTGCCCGACCTCACGCGCGTGTGGACGCCCCATCAGGAGCCCGCCGACGACCTCCTGCTGCCCGGCGAGAACCCCGCGCGCGTGCTCCGCATCGAGACCGCCGACAGCCTCCCGCCCGGCCTCGCCCTCCTCGACGCCCCCGACATCGACTCCCTCGTCGCCGACAACCGCGTCCTCGCCGCCGAACTGATCTGCGCCGCCGACGTCTGGATCATGGTCACGACAGCCGCCCGCTACGCCGACGCCGTCCCCTGGCACCTCCTGCGCACCGCCAAGGAGTACGACGCCGCGCTCGTCACCGTCCTCGACCGTGTACCCCACCAGGTCGTCTCCGAGGTCTCGCGGCAGTACGGCGCCCTCCTCACCAAGGCCGGCCTCGGCGACGTGCCCCGCTTCACGGTCCCCGAACTGCCCGAGTCCGCCTGGGGCGGCGGCCTGCTGCCGGCCACCGCCGTCGCGCAACTGCGGACCTGGCTCGTCCACCAGACGCAGGACCCCGCGGCCCGGCAGCACACCGTCGCCCGTACCGCCCACGGCGTCCTCGCCTCCCTCAAGTCCCGGATGCCCGAACTGGCCAGCGCCGCCGCCGCCCAGTACGCGGCCGCGCTACGGCTCACCACCGCCGTCGAGGGGGCGTACGACAACGAGTACGCGCGCGTGCGGGGCCGGCTCCAGGCCGGCGCCGTGCTCGCCGGTGACGCCCTCAAGCGCTGGCGGGCCTTCCCCCTCGACTGCACCGCCGGAGAGCTCCTGGACGCCCTTGTGGAGAGCCTGGGGGCCCTCCTGCTGTGCGCGGTCACCGCCGCCGACGAACGCGTCGACGAGGCCTGGCGGCGCGAACCGGCGGCGGACGCGCCCGGTCTGACCGACCGTGACCCCTCCGCGGAGAGCGCCGAGCACCGGATCGGGATGGCCGTGCGGCGCTGGCGACGGGAGCTGGAGGAGTACGCCGAGGAGGAGGTCCGGGACCTCGACCGCGGGGTCGCCCCCGACCCCGAGACGGTCGCCGCGCTCGTCGCCACCGCGCTGCTGGGCGGACGGCGGGCACGCGTGGCTGGGGAAGGGCTCGCCGAGCGGATCGGCGCCCACGGCGCGCTCCGACTGCGCGACCGGGGCGGACGGCTGCTCACCGAACACCTCGACCGGGTCATGCACACCGAGCGCGAGCGCCGGCTCGCGCCGCTCGACGCCCTCGACGTCCACCCCGAGCCCCAGGCCGAGCTCATCGCCGCGCTGTCCGTACTGCAGAAGGAGAGGTGACCGGTGACCGCCGTCACGGATCAGGACCACACGGAACAGGCGGGGGACGCCGTATCCGATGACGAGGAGGGACGCCGTGAGGGGGGCCCTCAGGAGGACGGCCGCCCGGACGAAGGCAGCCTGGAGGAGGGCTCCGTGGAACCGGCCCCTCCAGGGCAGAGCCACGACGGACAGGGCAGCCCTTCCGGAGACGCGCAGAAGGACCCGGCGAACGAGGACGCACGCGCGCGCGTGGACGCCGTAGCGACGCACACGCGTGTGGATGCCGCGAAGCCGGCCGACCCGGCCGACGCCGACACCCCGGGCGCGTGGGACGACGGGCTCATCGCGCGACGGGTGACCCCCGGGAGCGAGCCGCCCGCCGTCGTGGAGACCCGCGGTCACAACGCGCCTCCCGCCGCGCCATTGGCGTACGACGGCCCCCTGCGCTCCCGTCTGGACGCCCTGCGTGAGCTCATCGGGCTCTCCCGCACCCGGCTCGACAGCCGGACCCTCGCCGAGGCCGGGCGGGTGCTCGACGAGGCGGCCGCGCGGCGGCGGCTCTCCGGGCAGCACACGGTCGTCGCCATCGCGGGCGCGACCGGCAGCGGCAAGTCGCAGCTGTTCAACGCGCTCGCCGGAGTGACCATCTCGGAGACCGGCGTACGGCGGCCCACCACCGCCGCGCCGATCGCGTGCAGTTGGAGCGACGGGTCGGCCGGTCTCATCGAGCGGCTCGGCATCCCGCCCCGGTTGCGGCGGCGGCCCGTGCAGAGCGCCGAGGCGGAGGCGCAGTTGCGCGGGCTCGTCCTCGTGGACCTGCCCGACCACGACTCGGCCGCCGTGCAGCACCGCGAGCACGTCGACCGCATCCTGGCGCTCGTCGACGCGGTCGTCTGGGTCGTCGACCCCGAGAAGTACGCCGACGCCGTGCTGCACGAGCGCTATCTGCGGCCCATGGCGGGCCACGCCGAGGTCATGTTCGTCGTCCTCAACCAGACCGACCGGCTGCCCGGCGAGGCCACCGAGCAGGTCCTCGACGATCTGCGGCGTCTCCTCGACGAGGACGGCATCGCGCTCGGGGAGTACGGCGAACCGGGCGCGACCGTGCTCGCCCTGTCGGCCCTCACCGGGGACGGCGTCGGTGAACTGCGGGAGGCGCTCGGGCAGTTCGTCGCCGAGCGCGGGGCCGCCGCGCGGCGGATCGCGGCCGACGTGGACACGGCCGCGTGGCGGCTGCGGCCGGTCTACGCGACCGGCAGGCGCACCGGGCTCAGCGAGGAGGCGCGCGACGAGTTCGCCGCCCGGCTCGCGGACGCCGTCGGCGCCACCGCGGCGGGTGAGGCGGCCGAGCGCGCCTGGCTGCGCAACGCCAACCGCGCGTGCGGCACGCCCTGGCTGCGGCTGTGGCGCTGGTACAACGACCGGCGCGAACCTCCCACCGGGCGGCTG
Organism: Streptomyces sp. NPDC047072; assembly: GCF_040643855.1. Lineage (NCBI taxonomy): Bacteria > Bacillati > Actinomycetota > Actinomycetes > Kitasatosporales > Streptomycetaceae > Streptomyces > Streptomyces sp. NPDC047072. The sequence continues at coordinate 24,688 of NZ_JBEYVC010000159.1, forward strand.
CCGTTGCGTGCCCAGGCCGAGGAGGAGGCGACCGCGCGCCAGCGCGTCGAGCAGGCCGTCCGCACGCTCGCCGACCTCGCGCGGATCCGGCCCCATGTCGGCCACGCCCCGGACGCGGCCCGGCTGCTCGAACTTAGTGATGAGTTGAACAAGCTCATCGCCGAGAAATC
>NZ_JBEYVC010000160.1:0-24802 GCF_040643855.1 Streptomyces sp. NPDC047072
TCAGGGAGCAAGCAGCGGCAGCTGATGCACGCCCCGGGCAGACACCCGCGCGTTCACGAACCTTGACCGGCTACACCACGTGGCGGGACACCATCTGTGGTTGCAGTGGCGTGATGGAACTCATCGATGACGATCACGTCGAAGTGACGGGCGTCGAGCCGCTCGAGACGCTGGAGGTTGAGGGACTGGACGCTCGCGAAGACGTGGTTCCATTCGCTGGGTTCCTGGCCGTTGAAGAGCAACTCGCCGAAGGAAGCGTTCGCGAGTACCTCTTGATAGGTACGCAAAGACTGCTTAAGGATCTCCTTGCGGTGAGCCACGAAGAGAAGCCGAGGTAGCCGTCCTTGTTGCCGGTCGCGCATGGAGCGGTAGTCCAGGGCCGCCATCACGGTCTTACCGGTGCCGGTCGCCGCCACGAGGAGGTTCTCGTGGTGGTCGCGGATCACGCGCTCGACGCGAAGACGCTCCAACATGTCCCGCTGGTGTGGGAACGGCTGGACTTCCAGTCCGGAAAGGTTGATCTTGAGGTCGTCTCCCGACCCGTTGCCGCCTGCCCGGGACAGGGCTTCGGTGAGGCGCTCTCCGTCTTCGTCGGGGTCGTATGACTCAAACGACGGGTCATTCCAATACGCGTCGAATGTCGCCTCGAACTTGTCCAGCACCCGAGGTGTGGCGACCGACGACAGTCGTACATTCCACTCCAAACCATCCAGAAGGGCGGCCTTGGAGAGGTTGGAGCTACCTACATAAGCCGTGTTGAAGCCGGTCTTGCGACGGAACAGCCAGGCTTTCGCGTGCAACCGGGTCGATCTGATCTCGTAGTTGACCTTGACTTCGGCGTCGAACTCCCGGACCAGCCGGTCCACAGCGTGGCGGTCTGTGGCTCCGATGTAGGTGGTGGTGATGACCCGGATCTTGGCTCCCCGTTCCTTCGCGGCGCGGAGGGAGTCCTCAAGCACTCTTATGCCGTGCCACTTGACGAACGCGCAGAGCAAGTCAATGCGGTTGGCTGTCGCGAGTTCCGCGCGCAGCTCGGCGCCCAGGTTGGGATCATCCGGTGCGTTGGTGATCAGAGCCGTTTCGGAGAGGGGCGTCAGCGGCCGGATCGCGTATACCCCAGGGGCTTCCTGTTCGGCTACGGCGAGCAACTGACGGGGGCCTTCGGCGATGGTGCTCCTGATCCTGTCCTCATCAGGATCGGGTGCGTTGGCGGCCAGCGACTGCAGGATCTGGTTGGCGACGGCCACCTGCTGCTTCTGCGGGAGCTGGGCCAGTCTCCGCCCCACTGCCTCACCGATATGCCGGGCCAGCACATGTGGCGTGGACTGCTCGCTCACCTCCGCGTCGATGGCCTTCCAACCTGCGGCTTCTAGGCTCGCCATCTGATCATGGACGTCCTGCGTGACGAGCCTTTCGTAGACGCCCTCGTCCAAGCGCGTCGGGTCCCCCGCATCGTCCACGACTGGCTCCTTCGATCTCTCGTACCGATGAGGGTCAGTTCTAACAGCAACCACTGACAATCGAAGGTGCTGAGCGGAAAAGTGATCATTTTCGGGCAGCCTGATCGGATCACGCCACTGTCTGGCGGCAAGTGCGCCTCGGCCGACTGCGCAGGATGTTGTGCCAGTGCAACCCACGTCAACGGTCGGCGACAAACCGAACGACACCCAGTGATGCCTCGGCATTGGCGATCAGGCGTGCGATCTGGAGCAGCCGGTTGTGGAACTCCTCCAACACGACGTCGCAGGGGTCGAGGTGCGCTGGGAGCCGTCGAGGGAATGGGCCTCGAAGACGTAGCGGAAGTCCGGGGCGGAGGTGGGGTTCTGTGCTGTCTGCCATGTGACGTCGTGACGGCGGATCAGGACGGCTGCCAGGTAGTGCCTGGGTGAGCTCGTCGGTGCACTGGCCGGCCAGATCGACGAACAGACCGTCAAGGAGTACCGCAGTCTCCTCCAATGGACTCGGTGACGAGCGTCTGCGTGATGGTCTCCATGTCTGGGGTAGCGATTCGGCTCGTCTTCTGTGCCGCGAGAGCGTCCAACGAGGCGTTCAGAGCCTCCCACCAGCCGTCCGGTAGCTTGGGGGGCTCACTCAAGATGGCGTTGCCGACAGGAGATCCGGTCAGGAGATCCGTTTCGTCGGCTCGCCACATCACCGGCTCGTTCTGGTCTCGCCAGACCACGCACCCATGCCACACCGGCTGGGCGACGCCTTCCAGACGAGCGGCGGACTCTGTGCCGTTCCATCCCTGGCCGGGAATCCTGCCGAGCAAGCGCCGCTCGATCCGTACCCAGGTGTCGCGGTCAGTTCTGACCCCCACCGACCTGCGCTTTCGCACCAATGTTTCTGGATGCAGGCGCACTTGGAGAGATCGTTCGATGCGACTCAGAACCTCGCCAACCGGCTGCACAGGCTGTCGATCTACGTGGCAGCGGTGCGACCAGAGGTGCACACAGCTGGTGGACTAGTCCGTGGTCAGGCCGGTGGGGGCGTCCATCGTGAACAAGAACCTCGACGATCCTCATTCTTGCCGGCCAGCGTGAAAGCCCGAGGTTGGTACAACGGGCGGTCTGGTTCAGGATGAGAAGTCGTAGTGAGGGATCCCGGGGATCGACTCGACGAGATCTCCGATCAGGTTGGTGTAGCTGCGCCCGACTGGGAGATCGAAGAATTCCGCCACTCTGCGTCCCACGTCGAGCTTGAAATTCTTCGGCGTGGGATCCGGGAAATCACCGAGGACATATGTGGCGTACGTAGGTGAGTTCTCGTCGGCATCGACGACCCAAGAGCCACCGTAGGAGCTTGTGAGGTAGTAGGCGGTGTAGCCGATGACGTGGCTGCGCAACCACTCGAAATCGTCGTCCGGCAATGACGCCAGGTCCTCAACTGTCAAGAGGTCATGGAGGGGCGCGGCTGCCGTGTAGGGGCGTTCCATCACTTGGTCCGGATCGTCAAATCCGAGAGCGTGAGCGAGTCGTGGAACGCATTCCTTGCTGCCCTGCTCCCAACCGGCAAGCGATTCTTGCAGCTCACGGATGGTGAGGCTCTGACTGGAATCCATTAATCGACCCCTGCTTTAATTACGGGTGACAAAGACAATTCTAGCATGGCGCAATGCGTTGGCGAGTTCTGGAGACGGGTGAGCGTCAGCGAAGTCCCATCTCAACTCCACGTTCGGGTCTGCTCGTCTGATGTTGACGTCTTTTGCTATCTGCTCGAACAGGTCGTCAGAGAGCGGCACGAACTGTTCGGCAGCTTGGCCTTCCACGGTCTTCCACCGCTGGTAGGTCTTTGTCTCTACGTGATAGGTGCGGCCGTCGCCGCCATCGGACGTGACATCGACGTTGCGTCCTCCGGGGCGGGTGACCGGGTAGGGGGCGTTGTCGTTCGTCGGGACGGGTACGTGGTTGTCCTGATTGCGGCCACCCCACATGCGAGCCGTGAACTGTTCGCCCTGAAACCAGCGTGTTCCCTCTCGTCCACCAGGACCGCTGGCACGTCGATTGCGCCAATTCAGCACATCGCGATGCGTGGGCCCACCGGCGGGCCCGGCTTCCAGCGCGAGCGGCCGGGTGGGCGTCTGCCCGGCCGAGCGGTCGCCGATGCCGCGTAGTTGGTCGGCGACCCGGTCGTCGTTGGTGCGGTGGTTGCGGCTCATCTGGTCGAGGCCGTCGGCCATGTCGTCCATGTGGCGGCGGAGTTGGCGTTGCGCCTGTTCCAGTCCGCGCATCGCCTCCTCGGCGGCGGCGCCGATGGCCTCGCTCAACGCGCCGCGTCCTCGGGTGCCCTGCAAGCGGGTACGGCTGCTGCGGAGCCGTGAGCCCGCTGCCTCGTCCAGGTGGGTGCCCTGCTCGCGAGCGCGGTCCCGCACGCGGTCGGTCTCGTCGTAGTTGTGGTTGAAGCCGTCGCTCATGGCCATCACCCGAAGGGGGAGTCGGAGCCGGCGGTGCTCGTGGCAGGCCCTGGCGGGCCGGAAGCAGGTGGACTGCCGCTCGGTCCCGGCGCCGCGTTGCCTGCGTGGGCTGCGGTCAGCCGGCCCACAGGTTCGTCGACGCCCGTGAGTTGGTCGAGTTGGGCCTGGCTGTCGTCCACTCCTTCGGAGAAACCTTCCTTCCCTGCTTGGCCGACTTGGTTCCATTTCACGCCGTCCTGTAGGTCCAGGGCGTTGGCGGCCACTTGGATCGCCAAGTCGCCGGCCATGCCGCCGAGAGCGGCGAAGATCGGCCCGGTGACGAGGGACATGATCTGCTCGGCCGCCGCTTCCTCCACCTCGCGCAGGATCTTGCGCACCACGACACGGGTGGCCTGAGTGGCGCCCAGCGCGCCCAGTTCGGAGAGGCCGAGGGTGAGTGGGGCAGCGGCCTGGGCTGCGACGATTTCCCCGGCCAGGATGCCCAGTTGGACGATCGCCGCGCCCTTGGCGCCGGAGACGAGCGTGGCCGCGCCGTCGAGACCGGTCGCCAGCATGCGGGCACCTTCGCCGAGGTTGGCCAGGTGCTGGGTGTTGACCTTGTTCCAGTGGGCTTCGAAGGCCTCGGCCGCTGGGCCGGTGTTCTCGCTCAGGAGACGCTGGACCGCTCGGTGGGTGTCCGCGCGGCCGTTGTCGACCTCATCTGCGAACGCCCGTAGATCGTGGGCCATTTCGCGGTACTCGTCCTCGTCGAGGTTGGGCCACTCGATGCCTATCAGGTCCAGGACCCAGACCAGCTCGCCAGGCAGGACGACGCCCACGCACACTCCCCCGTACACCAGTACGCCATGAACAGGTGAACGATGGTAGTGGTTCCGCTTCTTGGGCTGTTGACGTGGGCCGCCCGCTTCTTTCGAGGGTCGTGCTTCCGCGGACTGAGTCAAGGGCGCTTCCTGCGGGCGCGTCGCCTGCGGCGATGGCCCGTTGGGCCACCCTTGACTCAGTCCGCTCCAGCACGGGGGAGAAGCGAGCGGGCGGCCTGGGGAAGGCGGGGGCCAGGGTAGGAGCGGTGGGGTCTGTTTGGTTGTTGGGCGGGGTTGGGGCGCGTTCGCTTGTGGGGCGCGGTCGTTATGTTGTGCGCCATGGGGTCGATCCCTGAGCGCAGGTCATTCCCTCGAGGGAATTGTCGTCGACCTCGCGGGACTTGACCATCGGGTTCATGGATATCGGTGTACTGCTTCCTACCGCGACCGCCCAGTGGGGCCCCGCCGACGACCCGCGTGAGCTGGTCGGCTTCGGCCGTCATGCCGAACGCCTCGGCTTTTCCTCGCTCTTCGTCAACGACTCCCTGATCAGCCCTCGCATCGAGGCGCTCACCATGTTGGCCGCCCTCGCCCCGGCGACGGAGAGCGTGGCGTTGGGGACGGCCGCGTTGATGCCGTTCCTGCGGCGGCCGGTGCAGGTCGCGCAGGCGCTCGCGTCGGTCGATCTGCTGTCCGGCGGGCGGCTCGTCGTGGCCGTGGGGGCAGGTTTTCCCGGGCGGTTCGGGCGGCCCTTCTACACACTGTCCGAGGTGCCGTGGGAGCGGCGCTTCGTTCGCCTGGACGAGACGGTCGCGCTGTGGCGGGCCCTGTGGGGTGGTGCCGAGTCCTTCCACGGCGAGATCCTCCGGTTCGACGGCGTTCCGCCCATGACCAAGCCGTACCGGGCCGGAGGGCCGCCCGTCTGGCTCGGTGGTGCGACTCCGGCGGCGCTGGCCCGCACCGGGCGGATGTACGACGGATGGCTGCCCTACCCGCCCGAACCCGCCGACTACGCCTCCGGGCTTCGTGGCGTTCGCGCGGCGGCGGTGGACGCCGGGCGTGCGGTTGAGGACGTCGCTCCCGGGCTGTTCGTCTCCGTACGGATCGACGATGACGTCGAGAGCGGCCGGCGGGCACTGGACGAGTACGCGCGAGCCGTGTATGGCATGCGGGTAGGGGAGTTGGAGAGGATCCAGGCGGTCGTCACCGGCTCTGTCGGACAGGTGCGGGAGCGGCTGGATCGGTACGTCGCCGCCGGCGCCCGGCACATCGTCGTACGCCTCGCTGCCCTCGATCTGCCGTCCCAGCGTGAACAGCTCGAACGGGCCGCGGAGTTGATTCCGGCGCTTCGGGCGACGGCGGAGCGTGCCGCCGTCCCGGAAAGCTCTTTGAGCTGACTTGGTCGAGCCCAAGCGCCGTCCAGGGGGCAGCTTCTAGGGTTTGGGGCATGGAGCACGGGGACGGGTATGAGACTTCGCGGGATCGGTAAGCGGTACGGGCGGGAGCCCTGGGTGCTCGCCGATGTGGATGTGGACCTGGACCCCGGTGAGTCGGTCGCCTTCAGTGGGGGGAACGGCTCGGGGAAGTCGACCCTGCTGCGGATGCTCGTGGGGGTCTCGCGGCCCACCGCGGGGCGGATACTCGATCGGCCCGCCGAGATCGGTTACGTGCCCGATCGGTTTCCGGTCGACGAACGGATGTCGGCGTACGGCTACTTGAGACACATGGGGTGCGTCAGCGGGCTGAGCGGGGCGGAAGCCTCGCGGCGGGCCGACGAGTTGCTGGAGCGGCTCGATCTCGTCGGTGGAGTGGACACCGCCCTGCGGGAGTTGTCCAAAGGGAATGCTCAAAAGGTCGCCCTGGCACAGGCGTTGATGGTTCCGCCTCAGCTGTTCGTGCTGGACGAACCCTGGTCCGGGCTGGACGCCTCGGCGCACGGGGTGCTGGCGGAGATCATGAAGGAGACGGCCGCGGCGGGCGGCATCGTCGTGTTCACCGATCACCGGGAGTCGGTGGTACGGGCGAACGCGACACGCGTCTACCGGGTCGGCGGAGGAACCGTGCGTGTCGACGAGGGGAGCACCCGGGCGGTACGACGGAGCGAGACGCGGATCGTGTTGAGAGCGCCGGTGAACGAGTACGGCATTCCGCGCGCCCCCGACTGGGACGACCACGAAGGCGTGGTCGCCGTGCGCGCCGACGGCGAGTTCGTGACCGCCCAAGTCACCGCCGCGCACGCCGATCGGCTGATCCTGGCCGCGCTGCGGGACGGGTGGTCGATGGTGGAGGCCGGTCCGGTGAAGGACCCGCAGTCCGCGCCCGTCCAGGGCGGTGCCTCTTGATCGCCCTCTTCCGCTACACCCTCTCCGTGATGCTGCACTCGCAGCGCTACATGCCCCCGCTGCTGCTGTTCGTCGGCGTCACCGTCGTCCTCACCGGCAGCTCCGGGCCGGCGACACCCGCGGCGATCTACGGGCCCGTCGCGGGCGTCCTCTTCGTCTGTTCGACCTGGCTGACCGTCGCGCTGGTCAACAGCGAGGACCCCGTGCGGCGCGTCATCACCGTGGTGCACGCCGGGAGTTCACGGGCGGTACTCGTCGGGACCGTGCTGGTGGCGCTCGCCGTGTGCCTGGCCGTCTCCGGGGTGCTGTTGTTCCTGCCGTTGGTGGTGGGCGGCCATGCGCTCACTCCGTACGACGTTCTGGTGGGGTTTCTCGCCCAGTTGACCGGCGCGAGCACCGGCGTGGCGATCGGCCTGGTCGTCTCCCGGCTGGTGATCCGGCGTATCGGCCACTCGCTGATCGTGGCCTTCCTGCTGCTGCCGTTCTTCGCCTTCACCCAGGGCATGCCGCCGATCAACCGGATGATCCGGGTGCTGGCGAACAGCTCCGACACGGCCGCGGATCTGCTTCCCACGGCGGCCGGTTGTGCCGTCGTCGCGGTGGGGCTGCTGACGGTGAGCATGGTCGTCACGGACTTCGTCGCCGCTCGCCGGGACTGACGTAGACCCCAAGGAGCCGGTCGGACGGTCCCCCGTTCCGTCCGACCGGGCGTGGGGGACGTTATCGGGGTGGTGTGCGGGCGGTCTTGGAAGAATTTGTACTCGGGGGGACGCGGGGGATCCGGGGGAGGGACAGTGCGCCCTCGACCTGGCGGGCCGCCAGCATGCGGCCCGGGGTCGTGCCGGCGATCGTGCGGAACTCCCGGTTGAGGTGGGCCTGGTCGTAGAAGCCGCAGGTCGTGGAGATGTCCGTCAGGGGGGTGCCCTGGTTGAGGAGGGTCACCGCGTGGCGGAAGCGGAGGATTCGGGCCGCGGACTTCGGGGTCAGGCCCACCTGTTGGGTGAAGCGGCGGGTCAAGTAGCCCTGACTCCAGCCGACTTCGGCCGCGATACGGGCGATCGACGTCGTCCCCGCCGTGCCGTGCAGCAGGTGCCAGGCCTGGGCGACCTCGGGGGTGGGGGCCGGGCCGTCGTCTAGGCGGGTCAGCAGCGCTCGGTCGAGGAGGTCGAATCGGGTCGCCCAGTCCGGAGTCGATGCCAGTCGGTCCACCAGGGCGCCGGCCGCCGGGCCCAGGACGTCCTCGATCTCGACCGCCAGGTTGGTCAGTTCGTTCATCGGCAGGCCGAACAGGCGGTACGCGCCCAGCGGGGTGAACTCCACCCGGATCGCCTCCTGGCCGCCGGGGTGCACGCAGATCGCCGGGCGGTCCTCCAGGCCCACGACCAGCGAGCCGAGCCTGCCGGTGCCGCCCCGGCTGCCGGCCGGCAGGTCCAGTCGCCTGACCTCGGAGAAGGGTTCCGCCAGGTTGATCAGCAGGGTCGCGTGGCCGGAGGGCACCAGCCGTACCTCGTACGGCGTGGTCATGCCGTCCCGGTAGCCGACGTAACTGCGCAGGAACGGCCGTAGAGCGGGGTGCCAGAGGCGGGTGACCCGCCACAGGCCGCCGAGACGCCTGACCTCGACCCCGCCCGAGACCGAGTCCACGCCAAGGATGCCGCCGTGCAAGCCATTCACCACAGCCAGCCCCTGCCCCGAGGGAACGCGGCTCACCCCACCCGCTCCACGGTATTCCGGCACCGCGCCCCCACGTGCCGCCGCGGCCCGGCCCCCACCGGACCGCGGCGAGGGTCCGGCTACGGCCAGTTGCCGGTCAGCGAGATGGCCAAGTCCGTGATGTTCAGCGGGAATTGGCCGATGGACGTGGCCTGGCCGGTGAGGACGTTGACGCTGTACAGGGAGGGCGTGCTCGCGCCGGAGGGGGTCAGCGAGGCGAAGGCGGCGTTGTCGACCGTCTTTCCGCCGGCCAGGGTGCTGAAGATGTCCAGGCCCGCGTTGATCCCGGCGTCGAGGCCGAGACTGCCGGTCGGGGCGAGCGTGCCGTTGTTCGCCGGGGACTGCAGAACGACCTGGTCGGTGGTCGTGTTGATGTCGACCAGCGTGGTCGCCGTCGTCGCGTCGAGGTCGTTGTTCGTGTACGCGGCCGCGGAGACGCCCTTGGTCGTGCCCTCGATCGGCGGGGTGGTGAGGTTGAGGTCCTGGATGGTCGTGTGGTCGTTCAGGTTGTGCCGCAGGTTCTGGCCGTTGTCGCTGATCACGCGCAGCCGGTCGGCCGCCGGGTTGAAGTCGACGCCGAAGTTGGTGCCGCTCAGCGCGTATTGGAGCTGGGACACCTTGGTGACCACGACGTCCCCGCTGCTTGTCGGGGTCTTGATGGTGTAGATGCCGCCCTTGTTGCCGACGCCGTACAACAGGCCGTCCTGCACCCGGAAGTCGATGCCGATCAGGGCCGTGTCGCCGCTGAGGCCGGTGACGACCCTGACCCAGTCGAGGACCTGCGGCCGGTCGGTCGTGAACGTGGCCATCAGGGTGCCGTCGCCGCTGATCCCGAACGCGCGCAGACTGGGCGTGGCGGCGGGGGCGGCCGAGCCGGTGCCCGGTGCGCCGAGCAGGAGCATCGTCGACGTGGCCACGACCGCGACCGCCGCCATGACTCTCTTTCGCGTGCCTGTTCTCATCGGAGTTTCCCTCCCGTTTGTGCCTGACCGTTTGTGCCTGACCGTCTGGGTCCTGATTTCCGTGGTCAATCCGGAGTGAACGCGGCTCTCATTAAGGTCGCTTCACACCTCCTCCACAAGCGGAAAGGGCGTCGAGAACGCCCCGTTCGGGGAATTTTGCGCACTGTGACAAAGGTCCGGATCTCGTCTCTCGGCCGGTTCATCCTGAATGACATGCTCGCCACCATGGGGAGCCTCTTCGCCGAGCTGGCCCGGCAGGCGTCGACCAACGCTCGCCGTGAGGTCGAGACTTACGTACGTGAGATCCCGGAGTTCGGGTTCCTGGACAAGGACCCCCGGGCGCGGGCCGACACGTTGGAGCACTCGATGTGGTTCCGGCGCCGGACCGTCGAACTGTCGCCGGACAACAGCGAGTTGAGCGCGGCCGATCTTGGCCACATCGCGTCGATGGGGGAGCTGCGGGCCGGTGCCGGGATGTCGCTCGACGCGCGGCAGCGGGTGCTGCGCGTGCACACCGCGCTCATGCTGCGGGAGATCAACGAGGCGACCGAGGCCCAGCGTGGCGGCGGAGTCGACGAACTCATGCGCATGATGGCCTGGTTCGCCCCGCAGGGCGAACGCGGTATCGGTGCCTACCGCCAGGGATTCGTCCGCGTACTGCGCCGCCGAATTCCCTATATCGAGCAGGTCGCCCTCCTTGCCGGTTCCTTGGTGAACGGCGACCCGATTTCCGCGGAACTCGCCGAGGCCCTCGACATGGAACTCCCGGATCGCTACGCGGTGACGGTGTTCCGGCTCCCGGATCCGCCCGTCGTCGACCGTTTCCTGGAGAACGAGATCGGGGTCCTGGTGAAGAACCATCAGGCTCCGATCACGTGGGGGAACGGTGAGCTGATCGCCCTGTTCCCCGTGGTCGCCGGTGCGGCGGAGACGGAGAACCTGCCACCACACGTGATCCCCGATCTCCTACCGGATCTCGGACCCCGTCAACTGCCGGATCTCGTACGGGACTTCGCCGCCGCCCTCGCCCGCCCCTGCGCCGTCGGCACGGTCACCGCACCGCTGCCGGAGCTGTCCGCCGCCCTGGAGCGCGCCCGCCGGATCAGCCGGGCGGCCCCGACGCGCCCGGCCTCCGCCCGTCCGAGACCGCACACCCTGGCGGACGTGTTCGTCGAACTCGCCGTCGCGGACTTGCCGTTCGTCGACGACTGGCTCCGCGCTCTGGCCCGCCGGCTGGAGCCCGGCCCGGACCTCCTGGCCACGCTCGACGTGTACTACCGCCACGACATGCACCGCGGTGCCACGGCGACCGCGCTCAACGTCCACACCCGCACCCTGGACTACCGCCTGCGCCGGGTGCGTGAACTCACGGGCATCGACCCGGGCTCGACGCGGGGCGTGCGCACGCTCAGCGCGGTCGTCGTACGGCATCTGTCGGGGGCGTGGCCCTCCTGACAGGCATGGCCCCGGAGTAAGAGATCTACGTGAACCCTCAGAGGGCTCTCCCGTCCCGGATGATCTTCTGTGTAGCGTCCTGCCCTGTGTCGAGCGGAGGGTCGTTCAACTTCCGTTCTACGCGCGCAGATTCGCCCCCCCACATGCATCACCGCACGCCTCACCACCCGCACCGCCACTCCGTCCCCCCACTCATGGAGGTTCACGCGATGCCCGGTCCTCGCAGATTCGCCACCGCCCTCACCGTCCTCGGCCTGGTCGCCGCCGGCGCCACGCTCCAGGCGTCCACGCCCGCCGCCGCGGCCACCACCCACCGCGTCCTGTTCGACGACGGCCACGCCGAGGAGGCGGGCAACGCGGACTGGATCATCTCCACCAGCAAGCCGGACCCGCTGGCCCAGGACTCCTCCCCGTCCGCCGAGACGGACTGGACCGGCGCGCTCTCATCCTGGGGCGTGGACCTCCAGAAGACGGGCGACTACAGCCTCAAGACCGCCACCAGCGCACTCACGTACGGCGGTTCGTCCACCACCGACCTCTCCAACTTCGACACGCTCGTCCTGCCCGAGCCGAACACGCTCTTCACGACCGCCGAGAAGACGGCGATCATGACGTTCGTGAAGAACGGCGGCGGTCTCTTCATGATCTCCGACCACACCGGCGCCGACCGCAACAACGACGGCTACGACGCGGTCGAGATCCTCAACGACCTGATGACCAACAACAGCGTGGACAGCGACGACCCGTTCGGGTTCTCCATCGACTCGCTGGACATCAAGTCCGGTTACCCCGCCGCGATCAGCGACAGCTCCAACGCGGTCCTCAACGGCTCCTTCGGCGCCGTCACCAAGAGCCTCATCGCCGACGGCACCACCGCCACGCTCACCCCCGCCGACAACGCGAACGTCAAGGGGCTTGTGTACCGCAGCGGTTACTCCGGGAACACCGGAGCGTTCTTCCTCACCAGCACCTACGGCAGCGGCAAGATCGCCTTCTGGGGCGACAGTTCGCCGATCGACGACGGCACCGGCCAGTCCGGCAACACGCTCTACGACGGCTGGAACGACACCGGCGCGACCAACGCGGCCCTCGCGCTCAACGCCACGGAGTGGCTCTCCGAGTAAGCAACAGGGCATAAAAAAGGGGGCCGAGATCCAACTCGGCCCCCTCACCGACTCAAGCCCTCACTCCCCGTGACACTCCCCATACCCCCGCCCCGACCCGCACCAACACCCCGTCCCCCGCTGCGGCGGCCACTCCACCGCCCGCCCCCGCGCGGCCAGCGTCGTCGCGTACTGCGGCAGCAGTTCCGCCTCCGCCGGGGACGAGCCCTCCGACGCCGCGAAGGCCTCGTACGAGGGGACCGTGCCCGTGACGATGCCGAGGTTCGGGGTGCCGGAGGCGGCCAGCTCGCGCAGCGACGCCTCTATCGTCGCCAGGTGCTCCTCGTGGGAGGGGTACTCCTCCGCCAACGACGGGTAGGCGGCGAGCAGTTCGGCGAGTTCACCGGACGGCCAGTGCAGTACCGCGACCGGGAACGGCCGGGACAGCGCCTCCCGGAACGACCCCAGCTCCGCGCGCAACCGGGCGATCTCCGCGGCCAGTTCGGCCGGGTTGTCCGAGCCGAGGGACCAGACCCGCTTGGGGTCGTGGAGTTCGTCCAGGGAGACGGGGGAGGAGTGCAGGCTGTCGGCCAGCGTGTCCCAGTCGTCGTGGGCCACGCCCAGCATCCGGCGCACCCGGTGGCGGCCGAACAGCAACGGATGCGTGGAGTACGGCGGTTCGGCCACGTCCGTCAGGAGCACGCGCGTGCCCTCCGTGAACGTCGCCTGCGCCTGCTCCAGTTCGTCGTGGGACTCCAGGGACTCCGCCACGATCACCCACGGCGCCGGATCCCGCGGGGCCGCCGCGCGGACACCGTCGATGATGGCGCGGGCCTCGGCCTCATGGCCGTACTCCCAGAGGTTGGAGGCCTTGAGGGCGCGTACCAGATGAGGGCGGTCCAGCCCCTCGGGGGAGGCCAGCAGCCGGTCGTAGAGGGCGGTCGCGGCGGGGCGGTCGCCGGACAGTTCCCGGTGGGCCGCGGCCTGGAGCAGCAGGGCCTCGGCGTCCTCGGGGTACAGGTCGGCGGTCCGCTCCAGGCGTGCCGCTTCGGCGGTGTGGTCGACGTTCTCGGCAGGCGTGTCGGGGCGCATGGGGGACACCGTACTGCCGATCAGTGTCAAAGGAGAGATAGGTGCAGGCCAGGGCCCGGGTAAGGGAAACCCCGGCCCGCACCTTTCAGAACCCTTCCAGCACCGCGCTCAGATCGTCACGCCGTCGATCTGCAGGGTCTGCACCGCCTTCGCCGCGAACGACGCGGACACCGTCTTCCCGCTCAGATAGGTGTTGGAGTACGAGGCGTACGCGTCGCCGCCCGTGGTCACCGTGTTCCAGCGCGGGACCAGGCCGCCCGACCCGCCCGTGACCGTCGTGAACCGCGAGAGGTCGAAGGTCAGGGTCTGGGCCGAGGACGAGGTGTTGAGGGCCACGATGACCAGGCGCTTGGCCGTCGCGTCGTAGGCCGCCACCGCGTAGCTCACGCCGGTGTCCAGGATGCGCATGCCGGGGCGGATGTGCCGGGTGAACTGGGCCAGCGCGTAGTACTTCCGCTCGATCGCGCCGGCCGTCAGGGTGCTCGCGTCGTACTTGATCACGCCCCAGCCCGCGGTCGGGTCCATGACCTGCCAGTAGACCCAGGCCGTCGGGTGCAGCCAGCGGAAGTCGTAGAGGAGGTTGAAGGCCGTGGTGTAGCCGGTGCCGTCGCTGTCGCCGGTCTCGGAGTTCCACAGCTTCTTGCCGGCCGTGGTCACCACGTCCGTGTAGAGCAGGTCCCTACGGCCGCCCGAGCCCTGGTAGCCGTGCACGTTGACCTGGTTGACGTACCCCTTCGTCGTCGAGCTGAAGGAGTTCCAGGTGGTGCGGGCGAGGTCGTAACTCGTCTCGTCCGAGGCCGAGATCTTCACGCCGGTCAGGCCACGGCCGTCCAACTCGCTGCGCAGATACGGCAGTACGGCCGACTGGACCGTCGCGTCCATGTGGCAGCCCTCCTGCGTGCCGGTCGCCGTCCACCAGGACGACGAGGGCTCGTTGAAGGCGTCCACGGTCGCGAAGTTCACGCCCCAGTTGTTCTTGGCGTACAGGGCGACGGCGGCGAGGTGGGAGGCGTGCTGGCGGTAGTTCCAGGACTGGAGGTTGTTGCCGCCGTCCGAGGCGCCCGAGGGGTTGTGGTTCAGACACATCCACCACATCGGGGAGTTGGCGAACAGCTCGGTCGTCGCGCCGCGGGAGACCGCCTTCGTCAGCATCGCGCGCTGGGTGGCGTCCGCGGTCCAGTCCCAGGCGGAGGAGGTGGGGTCCTCGTTGTTCCAGTCCTGCCAGTAGCCCTCGATCTGCTTGAACGCGGGGATGTTGGCGGACGCGACCATCGACGATCCGCTCACCGTGTTCCAGCTGCACGCGCCCAGGTTGTAGCGGGCGATGTTCAGACCGAGACCGGGGAGCGAAGTGCCGTTGTACGTGGTCGACTTGGTGGTGAAGAAGATGTCGGCGAAGTCGTCCCGGCCGCCGAACACATTGGCCCACCAGGCAAGGGACGTGCCCCAGCCCTCCCAAGTGCCGTACGAGGTACCCGGATTGACGGCGATCGTGGCGTCCGCGTGGGCGGTGCCGGTGGCCAGCGCGCTGCCGAGGAGGGTGCCTCCTGCGGCTGTCAGCAGCGTTCTGCGTCGGATCATGGTGTCTCCGATTCGATCATCGACAGCAGGTCCCTCAACCGCCGTCTCTGTCCGTGTCCCGTTCATGCCAGAGGAAGCATCGGGTGTGGCCAGTGAGGTTGTCGAGGGTTTTGGCAGCCCTTCTTAAAACCTGTGGACGAAGTGCGGAATCTAGAACACCGGTTTCCGGGGAGGCGTTCGGCGGTCGGGTGCCTCTGGAGACTTCACGGCCCGCGCCCTATCGTGCGGGCGGCCCCGACGAGGGGACGTCCTACGTGGGGAGGCGCGACGCATGCGGCCACGCATCCTGCACCACGACATCCGACGCCGCCGCGCCCGCCGCCGACGCGCGCTGTGGACCGGCGGCGAACTCCTCGTCACCGCGGGGGCCGTCCTCCTCCTGCTCGTGGTCCATCAGCTGTGGTGGACCAACCGGGAGGCGAAGGAGGGGGCGGAGCGGAGGGTGGAGGCGCTGGAGCGGGAGTGGAACGGCGCCGGCTCACCGGCCGCCGGCCCGCCCGACGACGGATCTTCTACGACGACCCCCGCGGCGTCGGCCCCCGACGCGCCGTCCGGCCGCTCGACCGCACCCGCTCCCACCTCCGCCCGCGCCACCCCCACCCCCTCCCAGGCGTACGCCATCCTCGTCGTCCCCCGCCTGCACCTCCGCGTCCCCGTCGCCGAGGGCGTCGGCAAGCAGGCGGTCCTGAACAAGGGGTACGTCGGCCACTACCCCGGCACCCAACAGCCGGGCCACGCAGGGAACTTCGCGCTCGCCGGGCACCGCAACACCCACGGCGAGCCGTTCCGGTACCTCAACCGTCTCCATCGCGAGGACACGGTCCGGGTGGAGACCCGGACGGCGGTCTACACGTACAAGGTGACGAGAACCCTCCCGCAGACGTCGTCCCGCGACTCAGGAGTGATCCGCAGGATCCCCCGCTCCACCCTCCACCCCACGTACGGCTACTCCACGCCGGGCTACTACATCACCCTGACCACCTGCACACCGGAGTACACGTCGAGGTACCGGCTGGTGGTGTGGGGGGAGCTGGTGTCGATGCGGCCGCGCAACTGAGGGTTGGTCATCGCTTCAGCATGATCAGCAGGATCGCGATCGCGAGCATGGCCATACCGATGACCTCGGACACGATGGCTGCGGTGAGCCGTCGGCTCATCTTCCGTACGAGACTCATGGAGGCGGTCAGCACGGCGAGTTGAGCCTTGGCGACCTGCCTGCGGGCCTTCTCCTCGACCGCGTCCCACAGCCGCTGCTGGGCCACGAGGGGCTTCAGGCTCTCGGGGTCCATCTCCGACCATGCGCGGGGAAGGTTCGTGAGGACCCCGAAGACGGCGGCGCCGAGGAACGCGACCAAGGACAGCCCGAGGAAGACCCGGGGGATAGTCGACACTGTGGCCCGGTCGGGAGCGACGACCGTGACGAAGGCCAGTTGCAGGGTCACCAGGGTTCCGGAGGTGGTGATGACCATTTGGCCGCGGGACTCGACGCCGGCGCGGCGCTCTCGCACATGGGCGAGTTGCTTCTCGATGGTCTCCGCGATGACCTCGCCGGCCTTCATCCCGCGTCGTCGGTGGTGTGCACGTCCCAGCCGACGTCCCAGGGCGAAGGCATTTCATAATTGTCGAAGGGGGTCAGCTTGATCTCGGGGTAGTCGTCCAGCGGAGTCAACTGGTCATCGTCGGCTGACTGTCGTACGGCGGCCTGGTGGGTTTCCCTGTAGGGCGGCCGCGGGTCCCCGGGTTCCTCGGGTGTGACGTCGGGCATGGGAACAACATTGACAGACCACGACAGTTGAGGAAGCCGAAACGCGAGGTGGCGCCGTTCACGCCCGCCCCCGCACCCCCACCACACTCACCGCCGCCACCAGCGCCAGCCCCGCCGACACCCCCATCGCCACGTCCGCGCCGTGTGCCAGTCCGCCGCCCGAGGACGTCGCGAGGGCGATCGTCAGGGCGACGCCCGCGCAGGAGCCGACGTAGCGGAAGGTCTGTTGGGCGCCGGAGCCCATGCCGGCGCGGTCGCGGGGGACCGAGTCGACGGCGAGCAAGGGGAGCGCGGCGTTCAACAGACCGCTGCCGACGCCCGCCAGGACCAGGCCCGGCAGCATGCGGATCCAGGAACCCGCGTCCAGCGAGCCCACCATGGCGAGGACGCCCACCGCGTGGAGGGTGAAGCCGAACGCCAGTTGCCAGCGCGGTGGGACCCGGCCCGCCAGGCGCCTCGCCTGGAGCGCCACCGTGAACGACAGGCCCGACCAGAGCAGGAACAGCCAGGCCGTGTCCATCGCGGACAGGCCGAGCGTCTGCTGGAGCAGCGCCGGGAGGAAGCTGAACAGGCCGATCACCGCGAGCCCCGTGAACAGCCCGCCGGAGGAGGACGCGAGGAAGAGGGGGCGGCGGAGGAGGCTCAGGTCGATCATCGGGGTCGCCGTACGGCGCTCCACCGCGACGAACACGCCCAGCAGCGCGACGAAGGACAAGAAGAGCAGACCCACCTGCGGGCGCAGCCACCCGTCCCGGCCCAGTGTGAGCGCCGCGACCAGCGAGACCAGCGCCAGCCCGAACGACACCGCCCCGGCGAGGTCCGGCCGGCCGCCGCGGGGCGCGCGGGACTCCGTCAGCAGGCGCGCGGAGAGCGCGGCCACGACCAGCGCGACGGCGCCGAGCACCCCGTATGCCACCCGCCAGCTCGGCATCGCCCCGCTCAGCAGCGGTCCGACGGCGATGCCCCCACTCACGAACGCGCCCCAGACGCCGGTCGCGCGCAGCCGTCCGCGCGGGGTCGGGAACGCGTGCACCAGCAGGCCCAGACTGCTCGCGAGTAGCGCCGCGCTGGCCGCGCCCTGGGCGATCCGGGCGAGGGTGAACAGCCAGGTGGACGTGGCCAGCGCGCCGAGCGCCGTGGTGACGCCCAGCGCGAGGGTGCCCGCGACGAAGATCCGCCGGCGGCCGTAGTCGTCGGCGAGGGTCCCGGCGACCAGCAGCAGCGCGGCGAGGCCGAGCGGGGTGCCGTTGAGGAGCCAGGCCTGCGCGGAGAGCGGGGTGTGCAGGGCGGCGGCCACGTCGGGGAGCGTGACCATCGGCGCGGTGTACGTCATCAGGGCGACGGCGGTGGCCGCGCTGGTCAGGGCGAGGGTGGCCCGGGCGCGCGGGGGAGCGGGCGCCGCCGTCTTCCGGGGTTCCTGCAGCAAGGTTCGTTCATTGAACTTAGCCATGTCCGTCACCGTAACAGAGTGAGTTCGGTCATTGAACCAAGCTCGTGGAAATTGGTTACAGTGGACGCCATGGCACTGGGCAAGGACTACGCGACACAGCAATGCTCGATCGCCCGCGCGCTGGAGACCGTCGGCGAGCGATGGACCCTGCTGGTCATCCGCGACGCCCTCTACGGCGTCCGGCGCTACAACGACTTCCTCGTCCACCTCGGCATCCCGCGCGCGGTCCTCGCCGCCCGCCTCCAGATGCTCACCGAGGAGGGACTCCTGGAGAAGCGCCGCTACCAGGAGTCCCCGCCGCGCGACGAGTACGTCCTCACCGCCCGCGGCACCGCCCTGTGGCCCACCCTGCGCGCCCTCGGCCGCTGGGGCCGCGAGTACTACGGCGAAACGGTGCTGCGCGTCTTCCGGCACGCCGAGTGCGGCACCGAGATCGGCTCCTACGGCGAATGCCCCGCCTGCGCGGTCGTCGTACCGGCCGAGGACGTCCTCATGCTCCCCGGCCCCGGCCTCGACCCGGACCCCGCGGACCCGGTCGCCCGCGCCCTGCTCAAGCCCAAGCGGCTGCTGGAACCGATCGCGGTCGACCAGGCATAACCTCGATCGGGTATAACCGAAGGACCGTATGACGAAAGGGGGAGTGACCATGATCCGCAGCTGGACCAGGCCACCACGCCCGGCCGTCGTACTCCTCCTCCTCGTCCTGGACCTCGCGCTCCTCGACACCGGCAGCCTCTCCGCCGCCCTCGCGCTCGCCGCGACCGCCGCGGCCGGCTCCGCGTTCGCGGCCTGCGCACTCCTCGCCTCGCGCTGCGCGCCCGCCGTCCCGCCCACCCGGGTGCGGACGGCCATCCGCGACCGCGACCGCCGTACGGCCTTCCTCCCGCAGCGGGACCCCGACGCCCGGGGCCGCACCCGCCCCCGTGCCCCCGGACACGCCCTCCCGGCGACTGCGTAGGGCACCTCTTCCCTCGTACGACCGTGCCCCGCGCGGGTCGTCATGCCGCCCTGTTTCCACTCCCGGCACGACGAGACCCCCGGAGGGCTCACCCATGTCCGTCTTCGCCGACCTGGTCCAGCACCTGGCCGACCTGCTCCACCCGCTCTTCGGAGCCACCGCGGCGGCCGCCGCGATCGTCCTGTTCACCGCGTTCGTACGACTGCTCGTCCACCCCCTGTCCCGCGCCGCCGCCCGCGGCCAGAAGGCCCGCACCCGGCTCCAGCCGAAGATCGCCGAGCTGCGCAGCCGGCACAAGGGCGACCCCGAGAAGCTCCAGAAGGCGGTGCTGGAACTGCACGCCGAGGAGAAGGTCTCCCCGCTGTCGGGCTGCCTGCCCGGCCTCTTCCAGCTCCCCGCGTTCTTCCTGCTCTACCACCTGTTCTCGAACACGACGATCGGCGGCAAGGCCAACGAACTGCTCGGCCACGACCTGTTCACCGCGCCCCTCGGCGGACGCTGGGCCGACGCGCTCGGGGACGGCGGGATGTTCGGGGGAGCGGGTCTCGTCTACGTCGGGCTGTTCCTGTTCGTGACCTTGGTCGCGACCTTCAACTACCGCCGCACGAAGCGGATGATGGCCGCGAACCCGGTCGTGCCGGTGGCCGGTACGGGAGCGATGACCAAGGTCATGCCGTTCATGTCCTTCTTCACGCTCTTCACCGTGGCGGTGGTCCCGCTGGCGGCCGCGCTCTACGTGGTGACCAGCTCGACGTGGGCCGCCGTCGAGAGGGCCGCCCTCTACCGCTGACCGGCGTGGTGGCGGTCCAGTCCGTGAACCGGGTATTGCGGAGTGGACGGTGACCTTGGAGGATCGACCAGTCATCCGATGGCTGCACCCGTCGGGAGACGCCCCGCGATCTAGGGAGACTGTGACCATGAAGCTGCTGCGAGTCGGTACGGCGGGAGCGGAGACGCCTGCGCTGCTCGACGCCGAGGGGGTCCTGCGGGACCTCTCCGGCATCGTCCCGGACATCGACGGAGCGCTGCTCGCGGACGACGCGGCGCTCGGCCGGATCCGTACGGCCGCGGAGTCCGGCGAGCTGCCGGCGCTCGACGCGGACGGGCTGCGCGTCGGGCCGCCGCTCGCCCGGATCGGCAAGATCGTGTGCATCGGGCTCAACTACCACGACCACGCGCGCGAGACGGGGGCCGAGCCGCCCGCCGAGCCGGTGATCTTCTTCAAGGCCGCGGACACGGTCGTGGGCCCCTACGACACGGTGCTGGTCCCCCGGAAGTCGGAGCAGACCGACTGGGAGGTCGAGCTGGCGGTCGTCATCGGACGGACGTCCCGGTACCTGGAGTCCACCGAGGAGGCGCTCGCACACGTCGCCGGGTACGCGGTGTCGCACGACGTGTCCGAGCGGGAGTTCCAGCTGGAGCGCGGCGGGACGTGGGACAAGGGGAAGAACTGCGAGACGTTCAACCCCCTGGGGCCGTGGCTGGTGACCGCCGAGGAGGTCGGTGACCCGCAGGACCTCTCGCTGAAGCTGTGGGTCAACGGGGAGTTGAAGCAGGACGGCACGACCGCCGAGCAGATCTTCCCCGTGGGTGAAGTGGTGCGCTACGTCAGCCAGTTCATGACGCTGTACCCCGGCGACGTGATCAACACGGGAACCCCGGCGGGAGTCGCGCTGGGTGAGCCCGAGCCCAAGCCGTACCTGCGGAGCGGGGACGTGGTGGAACTGGAGATCGCCGGACTCGGGCGCCAGCGGCAGGAGTTCAAGGACGCGTAACCAGGCCACCTTCAGCCCAGCAGATCGGCGAGCCTCCTCCATTCCTCCCTCGGGATGGCGTCCCTGGGGGCGCCGTTGACGATCTGGAGCGCCACGTGGTCCGCGCCCGCCGCGATGAAGTCGTCGATGCGGGCGCGGATCCGGGCGTCCGTTCCCCAGGCGTAGACCGCGTCGACCAGGCGGTCGCTGCCGCCGCCCTCGAAGTCCTCCTCCGTGAAGCCGTTGCGGAGGAAGTTGTTGGTGTAGTTGGGAAGGCCGAGATAGATGGCCAGGTAGTCGCGGGCAAGAGCGCGCGCCCGCCCCGGATCGGCCTCCAGGACGACCTTCAACTCCGGCGCCAACAGGGGCCCCTCGCCCAGGAGTTCGCGGGAGTGTGCGACCTGCTCCGCGCTGATGAGGTACGGGATCGTGCCGGCGGCGCGGTCGCGGGCCAGTTCGACGCTCTTGGGGCCGAGCGCCGCGAGGAGGCGCCGGTCGGCCGGTACCCCCGCCTCGTCCAGGGCGTCCAGGTAGTCGACGAGGGCCGAGTAGGGGCGGCGGTACTGGTCCGCGAGCTTGGCGTGGCTGACGCCGAGGCCCAGCGCGAAGCGGCCGGGGTGTGCGGACTCCAGGCCCTGGAAGGCGGCGGCGGCTTCGGCGGCCTCGTACTGCCAGATGCTCTGGATGCTGGTGCCGACGACGATCCGCGAGGTCGCCTCGACCAGCGGGAGGGCGTGATGGGCGGCGCTGTTGCCGCCGAGCCACAGGGCACCGAAGCCGAGCTCCTCCAACTCGGCGGCGGTTTCGGCGAGTTCAGCCCGCCGATCGGCATCCTCCGAACGCAGCGCGCCGCCGTTCCAGACGCCGAACCGTCCGACGGATTCCTTCAGGGAGTCACTCATGGGGGCCGTTCCCTCCGGTCGGTGTGCGGTACACAAGGGTGCCAACCGGAGGGGTGCGCGAGATCTTCCCGTCAGTCGCCGAGACCCAGGAACCGTTCCAGGGCCTCTACGACGAGCCGGTGGTCCTGGAGTTGGGGCAGCCCCGAGACGGTGACCGAGCCGATGACGCCGGCGCCCTCGACATGGATCGGGAAGGAGCCGCCGTGGGCCGCGTAGGTGTCCGGGTCAAGGCGCGAGGACTCCTCGAAGGTGCTGCCCTTGGCGCGGAACCGGGCACCGACCAGGTAGGAGGCCGAGCCGTAGCGCTCCACCACCCGGCGCTTGCGGTCGATCCAGGCGTCGTTGTCGGGAGTGGAACCCGGCAGCGCGGCATGGAAGAGCTGCTGGCCGGAGCGGTGGATGTCGACGGCGACCGGAGCCTGCCGCTCCCGCGCCAGCTCCACCAGCAGCGAACCCAGCGCCCAGGCGTCGTCGTAGGTGAACTGCCGGAAGACCAGCCGCCGTTCCTGCGCCTCCAACTCCTCCAGGGGCGGGGTGAGTTCCGGGTGGAACTTCGGGGTCAGCTCGGTGTTGTGCGTCACAGCTCCACCACCACTCCGTCACGGGCCGAACGGCGCGCCGCCTCCAGTACGTCGAGGGCGGCGGCCACCTCCAGCGCGGTCACCGGGTTGGCACCGCCGCCGGAGAGAGCCCTGGCCACGGCCGCATAGTAGGCCGGGTAGTCACCGGAAAGGGTAGGCACGGCACTCCCACCTCCGGTCAGCGGAGACTCACCGGCACCGAGCCGCCCCCACAGCGACTCGGGCTCCCGCCCCCATTCACCACTACCGCCGGGCCGCTCTCCCTCCCGCAGCGCGGCCTCCTGCGGATCGAGCCCGTACTTCACATAGCCCGCCTTCGAGCCGAGCACCCGGAAGCGGGGCCCGAGCTGGGCGGCGGTGGCGGACATGAACAGATGCGAGCGAACGCCACTGGCATGGGTGAGGGCGACGAAGGTGTCGTCGTCGACCTCGGCACCGGCCCGCCGTACATCGGACTCGGCGTACACGGACCGGACGGGCCCGAACAGCACGAGCGCCTGATCGACGACATGACTCCCAAGGTCGTAGAGCAGACCTCCGATCTCTACGGGATCGCCGGACTCCCGCCACCCGCCCTTGGTCTGCGGCCGCCACCGCTCGAACCGCGACTCGAACCGCCAGACCTCACCCAGCGACCCCTCGTCGAGCAGCCCGCGCAGCGTCAGGAAGTCGTTGTCCCACCGCCGGTTCTGAAAGACCGACAGCAGCAGCCCCCGCTCCTCGGCGAGCCGCCCCAACTCCCGCGCCTCCGCGGCCGTCCCGGCGACGGGCTTGTCCACGACGACGGGCAGCCCGGCCTCCAGCGCGGCGGTGGCGAGCGCGACATGCGTCTTGTTGGGAGAGGCGACGACAACGAGATCCAGCTCCCCGGCCCGCGCGAACAACTCGTCGGCCGAGGCGACGAGACGCACACCCGGGAACCCGGCACGGGCCTGTTCCTGCCGCTCGGGGTTGCCGGTGACCACGGTGTCGAGGACGAGGCCCTCGGTCGCGGCGATCAGCGGGGCGTGGAAGACGGAGCCCGCGAGGCCGTAGCCGATGAGCCCCACACGGAGAGGAGTGCCACTCGTACCAGTCATGCGTCCCACTTTCGCAACGGTGTTGCCAAAGTGCAAGCGCGGGCGAGAATGGGGAGCGTGAACAGGACGAACGGCGGCGCCAACGTGCTGGCCCTGCGCAGCCACAACACCGCGCTGGTCCTCGACCTGCTGCGCGGGGCGGGCCCCGAGGGCGTCAGCCGCCTGGAACTCGCCGACCGCACGGGCCTCACCCCCCAGGCCGTCAGCAAGATCACCGCCCGCCTCAAGGACCAGGGCCTGGCGACGGAGGCCGGCCACCGCGCGTCGACAGGCGGCAAGCCACGCACGGTCCTACGACTCGTACCGGCCGCCGGCCACGCGGTGGGCGTCCACCTGGACCGGGACGGACTCCGCGCACTGCTGGTGGACCTGACGGGCGGGGTGCTGGCCGAACGGCGCGCGTCGGTGGACCTGGGGGCGGGGTCGGAGGAGGTGCTGCGGGCGGTGACGGGGGAGGTGGAACGACTCGTAGGAGAGACGCTGGAAGGTGCCACCTCCAGCCGCGCCCTCTCGGACACGGCCTCCCTCCTCGGCGTCGGCATCGCCCTCCCCGGCCCCCTCGACCACCACCACGGCATCCTGCACCGCGTCACCGGCTTCCCCGAATGGAACGGCTTCCCCCTCCGAACCGCCCTCGAAGAACGCCTGGGAGTACCGGTCGCGGTAGACAAGGACACGAACGCGGCGGCCCTGGCCTTGGCGGTCGCGGGCCGGGGTTCAGACACCACATCCTTCGCCTATCTCCACCTCGGCACGGGCCTGGGCGCCGGCCTCGTCCTCGACGGCAACGTCCACCGGGGTGCCCGTACGGCGGCGGGGGAATTCGGCCACCAGGTCATCCACCTGGACGGCCCCCCGTGCACCTGCGGCAACCACGGCTGCATCGAGACGCTGTGCCTCGCGGCGGTGGCCGACGGGTCAGTGGAGGAGGCGGCACGTGTCTTGGGCGTAGGCGCGGCAAACCTGGTCGGCCTGCTCGACATCGACGAGGTCCTCTTGGGCGGCCGCACGGTTCTGTCCTGGCCAGAGGTGTTCGCCGGGGGCGTCTCGACGGTACTCAGGGAGCGGGCTGGCGAGGTGCCGGTGACGGTTGTCTCCGACGGGATCGCGGAAGGGGCGGCCCAGTTGTTGCTGGGTCCGGTGTTCGGGAGAAGAGACGCCTAAAGGGTTGCCGGCTTCGGTGGGATGGCGGCTGCGGGTCCGTCGTGGCTGGTCGCGCAGTTCCCCGCGCCCCTAAAGACACAGGTGGGTCTTTGTCACCCGCGTACGGCGGTGAGGGGACGGGGGCGGGGGGTGTCCGCCCGCAGCGGCCGGCGTCCATTGCCCTGCACTTCTCAATCGACAGCACCGCC
>NZ_JBEYVC010000161.1:0-24290 GCF_040643855.1 Streptomyces sp. NPDC047072
CTGTACTGCGAGAACCCTGCACGCCCGAAGGCCACATTCGCGGAGCGCATCGCCGGGCCGACGGTGCGGTATCAGCGTCGAACTCCCGGACCGCACCCGTCCGGTGCACCGCCGCCAGGAGCCCGACCGGCTCCGCAGACCGGAGAACCCGATGGACACCACACAGATAACCGACGCACCTCCCCCCACCCCCCAGCCCACCGAGACCGAGCAGAAGCGCGCCGCCCGCGGCGCCACCCGACCCGGTGACCGGATCTTCCTCGGTCTCTCCCGCGGCTCGGGCATCTTCCTGCTGGTGATCATGGCCGCCATCGCGGTCTTCCTCACCTACCGCGCCTCCCTCGCGATCAGCAAGGACGACGGCAACTTCCTCACCACCTTCGAGTGGAACACCGGGCTCGTCCCGCCGAAGTTCGGCATCGCGGTCCTGGCCTTCGGCACGGTCGTCTCCTCGATCATCGCCATGGCCATCGCGGTCCCGATCGCCGTCGCCATCGCGCTGTTCCTCACGCACTACGCCCCGCGCAAGCTCAGCGGCGTCATCGCGTACGTGATCGACCTCCTCGCCGCCGTGCCGTCCATCGTCTACGGCCTGTGGGGCGCCCTGATCCTCGTGCCGCACATGAACGGCCTCTTCGGCTGGCTCAACGACTACCTCGGCTGGACCGGTGTCTTCTCGTGGGAGGAGGGCCCGCCGCGCTCGATGCTCACCGTGGGCATCCTGCTCGCGATCATGATCCTGCCGATCATCACCAACGTCAGCCGTGAGGTGTTCCGGCAGACCCCGCGGATGAACGAGGAGGCGGCCCTGGCGCTCGGCGCCACCCGCTGGGAGGTCATCCGCATGGCGGTGCTCCCCTTCGGCCGCTCCGGTGTGATCTCCGCGTCGATGCTCGGCCTCGGCCGCGCGCTCGGCGAGACGATGGCCGTCGCCACCGTGCTCTCCCCGGGCTTCGACATCCAGGCCAGCCTGCTCGACCCGGGCGGCGGCACCTTCGCGCAGAACATCGCCAGCAAGTTCAGCGAGGCCAGCGAGACCGGCCGGGACGCGCTGATCGCCTCCGGTCTGGTCCTGTTCGTCATCACCCTGCTGGTCAACGGCGCGGCCCGCATGATCATCGCGCGCCGCAAGGAGTACTCGGGGGCCAACGCATGAGCACCGCCGCGACCGTCAGCACCCTCCAGGGTGCCCGCCTGCCCAAGTGGGCCCCGTACGCGATCGCCGCGGGCTCCGTCGCCCTCGGCCTCGGCATCAGCGCCGCCGCGAGCCTCGACAGCAGCATCCAGTGGGCCCTGATCGCCGCGCTCCTGTTCGTCGGGGGCACCTACGGCATCGCCGCCCGTGTGGAGGGCCGCCGCCAGGCCAAGGACCGGGTGGCGACCGCGCTGGTCTGGGTCGCCTTCCTGCTGGCCCTGATCCCGCTGATCTCCCTGGTCTGGACGACCGTCGCCCGGGGCGTGAAGGTCCTGGACTTCTACTTCCTGAGCCACTCGATGGGCCTGGTCGCCGACGACGAGCCGGGCGGCGGCATCTACCACGCCATCCTCGGCAGCCTGGAGCAGGTCGGCCTCGCCACGGTGATCGCCGCCCCGATCGGCGTCCTCACCGCGATCTACCTGGTGGAGTACGGCCGCGGGAAGCTCGCCAAGGCCGTCACCTTCTTCGTGGACGTCATGACGGGCATCCCGTCGATCGTCGCGGGCCTGTTCATCCTCAGCCTCATGCTGATGTTCGACATGCAGCCCTTCGGCTTCGCCGGCTCGATGGCCCTGGCCATCCTGATGATGCCGGTCGTCGTCCGCTCGACGGAGGAGATGCTCAAGCTCGTCCCGAACGAGCTGCGCGAGGCCTCCCTCGCCCTCGGTGTCCCGAAGTGGCGCACGATCCTGAAGGTGGTCCTGCCGACCTCCATCGGCGGCATCACGACGGGCATCATGCTGGCGGTCGCCCGTATCGCGGGTGAGACGGCGCCGGTGCTGCTGCTGGTCTGGGGCAACTCGCTGATCAACGCCAACCCCTTCGAGGGTGCGCAGCAGTCGCTTCCGCTGTACATCTACCAGCAGTACGCGAACAGCGGGGGCGCCGGTACGGCGTACGACCGCGCTTGGGCGGCGTCGCTGACGCTGATCGCCTTCGTGATGATCCTCAACGCGGCGGCCCGCGGCATCGCCCGCTGGAAGGCCCCGAAGACAGGTCGCTGACGCGGCCATAGCGACCGACTTTTCGAAAGAAGCAGTGATACCCATGGCCAAGCGAATCGATGTCAGCGGCCTCCACGCCTACTACGGCACCTTCCGGGCCATCGAGGACATCTCGATGACCGTCGAGCCCCGCTCCGTCACGGCCTTCATCGGCCCGTCCGGCTGCGGCAAGTCCACGTTCCTGCGCACGCTCAACCGCATGCACGAGGTGACGCCGGGCGGCCGGGTCGAGGGCAAGGTCATGCTCGACGACGAGAACCTGTACGGCGCCGGGGTCGACCCGGTGTCCGTGCGGCGCGAGATCGGCATGGTCTTCCAGCGCCCGAACCCGTTCCCGACCATGTCGGTCTACGAGAACGTCGTGGCCGGCCTCAAGCTCAACGGCTCCTTCAAGAAGTCCGAACTGGACGACGTCGTCGAGAAGTCCCTCAAGGGCGCGAACCTCTGGAACGAGGTCAAGGACCGTCTGAACAAGCCGGGTTCGGGCCTGTCCGGCGGTCAGCAGCAGCGTCTGTGCATCGCCCGCGCGATCGCGGTGGAGCCGAAGGTCCTGCTCATGGACGAGCCCTGCTCGGCCCTGGACCCGATCTCCACGCTCGCCATCGAGGACCTGATCGGCGAGCTCAAGGAGCGCTTCACGATCGTCATCGTGACGCACAACATGCAGCAGGCGGCGCGCGTCTCCGACCGCACGGCCTTCTTCAACCTGGCCGCCGTCGGCCAGCCCGGCAAGCTCATCGAGATCGACGAGACGGAGCGCATCTTCTCCAACCCGTCGGTCCAGGCCACCGAGGACTACATCTCGGGCCGCTTCGGCTGAGCAGCCGTGGCAAGACTCCTCGCGGTGCTGCATGGCGGTGCCACCGCGAGGTACAGAAGGGCCCGCCCCCTGGCTGACAGGGGGCGGGCCCGTTCTCGTCGGCGCCTACAGGAAGAGCAGGTACACGACCCCGTACGACAGCGCGGCCACCGCGGCCGCCGCCGGCATGGTGATGAACCAGCCGAGCACGATGTTCTTGGCGACGCCCCAGCGCACGGCGTTCACCCGCTTCGTCGCGCCGACGCCCATGATCGCCGAGGTGATGACATGGGTCGTGGAGATGGGCGCCTTGAAGAGGTACGCGGTGGTGAACATGATCGCCGCGCCCGTGGTCTCCGCGGCGAAGCCCTGCGGCGGGTCCAGCTCGATGATCTTCCGGCCGAGCGTGCGCATGATGCGCCAGCCGCCCGCGTAGGTGCCGAGGGAGAGCATCAGGGCGCAGACGATCTTCACCCAGGCCGGGATCGGGTCGCCGTAGGTCTCGTGGCCGGAGATCACCAGGGCCATCACCACGATGCCCATGGTCTTCTGCGCGTCCTGGAGGCCGTGCCCGAGCGCCATGCCGGCCGCGGACACAGTCTGCGCGATCCGGAAACCCCGCTTGGCCTTGTGCGGGTTGGCCCGCCGGAAGATCCACATGATGGCCGTCATCACCAGGTAGCCGGCGATCAGGCCGACGAAGGGCGAGACGAACATCGGGATGACGACCTTCTCGAGCACCCCGTGCCAGAGCACGTCGGTGCCCCCGGCCAGCGCCGCGCCGACCAGCCCGCCGAACAGGGCGTGCGAGGACGAGGAGGGCAGCCCGAAGTACCAGGTGACGAGGTTCCAGACGATCGCGCCGACCAGCGCGGCGAAGAGGATGCCCATCCCCTTGGAGCCCGCCGGCGTCTCGATCAGCCCCTCGCTGACGGTCTTCGCGACCCCGTTGCCCAGGAACGCGCCCGCCAGGTTCATGACCGCCGCCATCGCGAGCGCGGCCCGCGGGGTCAGCGCCCGCGTCGACACCGAGGTGGCGATGGCGTTCGCGGAGTCGTGGAAACCGTTGGTGTACGTGAAGAAGAGCGCGACCAGGATGGTCACGACCAGAGCGAAGGTGTCCATGAAGGGGTCAGGACTCCTTGACGGCGATGGTCTCCACCGTGTTCGCCACGTGCTCGAACGCGTCGGCCGCTTCCTCCAGCACGTCCACGATCTGCTTGAGCTTGAGCACCTCGATGGCGTCGTACTTGCCGTTGAAGAGGTGGGCGAGCAGCTTGCGGTGGATCTGGTCCGCCTGGTTCTCCAGCCGGTTGACCTCGATCCAGTACTCCGTGAGGTTGTCCATGGTCCGCAGGTTCGGCATGGCCTCCGCGGTCAGCTCCGCCGCCCGCGCCAGCACCTCGATCTGCTGCTCGACGCCCTTGGGGAGGTCCTCCACGTTGTAGAGGACGACCAGGTCGACGGCTTCCTCCATGAAGTCCATGATGTCGTCGAGGGAGGACGCGAGGGAGTAGATGTCCTCGCGGTCGAACGGCGTGATGAAGGAGGAGTTCAACTGGTGGAAGATCGCGTGCGTGGCGTCGTCACCGGCATGTTCCGCGGCCCGCATACGCTCTGCGATCTCGGCCCGGCCGGCGGTGTCCGCCCCGAGCAGTTCCATCAGGAGCTTCGAGCCCGTCACGATGTTGTCCGCGGAGGCGGCGAACATGTCGTAGAAGCTCGTCTCCCTGGGGGTCAGACGAAAGCGCACAAGGGGTCCTCTAGGTGCATGGGTTTCGGTCAGGCTGATGCTAAGTGCATCATCCGGCCACGGCTAATCCGCTCGCAGGCCCTATACCCGGGAAACTTCGGTACCATATACCCAGTAGGGGTATATAACGTGGAGGATGCTATGACGACGACCGAGGCCGGCACCACGGCACCCTCCCAGCCGGTGGCCGAAAACACACCACACGAGACGACCACGCACGGCTACCACAAGCAGAAGGACGAACACCTCAAGCGCCTGCGCCGGATCGAGGGCCAGATCCGCGGCCTGCAGCGCATGGTCGACGAGGACGTCTACTGCATCGACATACTCACGCAGGTCTCGGCCTCCACCAAGGCCCTCCAGTCCTTCGCGCTGCAACTCCTGGAGGAGCATCTGCGCCACTGCGTCGCCGACGCGGCCCTCAAGGGCGGCGCCGAGATCGACGCGAAGGTGGAAGAGGCGACAAAGGCGATCGGCCGCCTCCTGCGCACCTGAGCCCTAGGGCCCTTCGCGTTCCTCCGCCACCCGCAGCACCTCGTCGATGCTCTCCAGGCTGAGCCGGTCGTCGGCGGCCGAGGCCGCGATGATCAGCTCTCCGCACAGTTCGATCTCGGCGAGGGCCACGTGGTCCTGCACCGCCGTACCGCCGACCGGAGCCACGCGCATCACCTCTTCTCTGCCGTTACCGACTTCCTAGAGTAGGGAGCGGCCTACACACCGCGCATGGCACGGACGGGCTAGTTCTTGACGCCCGTCACGACTGCTCACTCCTCGGCGATCTTCCCGGCGTAGATGTCCCCGGCCGCCGGCAGCCGTACGTCGGCCGGGACCCCGAAGTCGTAGAGCAGCGTCGTCGAGGCGACCGCGACGGTGCCCTGCTGTCCGCCGACGAAGCTGAACCGGTGCCGCAGCTTGCGGATCCGCCCCTCGTCGTCGAGGTAGACGTCGAACGGCACCCGGGCCGTGGCGAACCCTTTCGCCGCCGCCGCGAGCACACCCCGGTTCGCGGCGGACGCGTCCTTCGCCGCGGCCCCCAGGTCGGCGATCCCCCGGTAGTGCCTCACCCCGGCCCCCGCGACCTCGCTCTCCCCGACGTACGTCACCGTCCGCGCCCCACGCAGCACCTCGGCCGCGGCGAAGGGGTCGGTGGCCCCGCCGGTCACGAGGTTCCCGTCGGAGAGCGTGCCGGTGTCGACCCGCACCCACTTGTCGGCGGGCACACCGGCGCCGCGGTTCTTCATGAACAGGGCGCCGGGCGCGAGCAGTTCGGTGATCGGCCGGTGCTCGCTGCGCCCCGAGGGGTCCTGCGGCAGCAGCACCCTGAGCCGGCCCAGCCGGCCCTTGTAGTCGTAGACCCCCTCGCCCCGGATGGTGACCCGGGTCCCGCCGGCGGCCATCTCCATGGACGTCCGCGCCTTCGAACTCCCGGCCCCGACCAGGGTGTCGGCGGCCCGCCGCACGATCTCGACGTTGTCACTCCCCACCCGGGCGTCGGCGGATCCACCGGCACCTCCGGAACACCCGCACACCAGGCAGACCAACCCACCGACGGCGACAACCGCCCCACCCAGACTCTTCACTGTCTGGTCAACGACGACCCGTTGGGCCCGTCACGCATACCCGCCCTTTACGCGGCCTGGGTAACGTTGTCGCGTGGCCCAGCAGGACAGGATCCCCCCGCCCGTCGCCCCCTCCGAGCACATCACGACCACCGTCGAGCAAGGCCGTTTCTGCAACGCCCGCTGCACCTGCGGCTGGCGCGGCCCGGCCCGCCGGGCGAGAAGCCAGGCGAGGACGGACGCGCAGACCCACGCCACGGGCTAGGTGGCTTGCCTCACGCCCCGCGGTGGAACCCGGAACCCCCTGGCCCCGTCTCGTTCCACGGAACCCCACAGGAGGCACCATGGAACGGCGTACGTTCATCGGCGGCACCACGGCCGTACTGGCGGCGGCGGTCACCGCGTCCTGCAAGAGCATGGACCCCGCCGACGCCGATCCCGGCACGAGCACGGCCACGGCGACGAGCACGGGCACGACGGCCTCCACCGCCTCCCGTACCTCCTCGGTGACCGCCCCCAGGAGCTGGTCCGCCCTCGCCCACACCCTGGACGGCTCCCTGGTCCGCCCCGGCGACGGCGACTGGCCGACCGCCCACCAGCTCTACAACACCCGCTTCGACACCCTGAAGCCCGCCGCCGTCGCCTATGTGGCGAACACCGACGACATCCGCACCACCCTCGCCTACGCCAAGGCCCACGGCATCCGGGTCGCGATCCGCAACGGCGGCCACTCCTACGCCGGCTGGTCCTCCGGCAACGACCGGCTGATCGTCGACGTCTCCCGGCTGAGCCGCATCCGCGTCTCGGGCGGCACCGCCGTCGTCGGCGCCGGCTCCAAGCTCATCGACGTCTACCGCACGCTCACCGCGAAGGGCGTGACGATCCCGGCCGGTTCCTGCCCCACCGTCGGCGTCTCCGGCCTCACCCTCGGCGGCGGCCACGGCGTTGCCTCCCGCGCCTACGGCCTCACCTGCGACAGCCTCACCCAGGCCACCCTGATCACCGCCGACGGCAGGCAGCTCACCGCGAACGCCACGACCAACAAGGACCTGTTCTGGGCCCTGCGCGGCGCGGGCAACGGCAACTTCGGCGTCGTGACGGAACTGCACTTCAAGACCCACCCGGCCCCGCAGGGCGTGACCGCGTACGCGAGCTGGCCGTGGTCGAAGGCGGCCGCCGTGGTGAAGGCGTGGCAGGAATGGGGTCCCGGCCAGCCCGACGAGATCTGGTCCTCCTGCCATCTGGAGAACGGCGGCTCCCCCTCCATCGCGGTCGCGGCCTTCTCCCTGGGCACCTACGGCGAACTCCAGAACGCCCTCGACCGCCTGGCCGACCGGATCGGCTCACCGGCCCGCAGCGTCACGCTCAAGCGGCACTCCTACGACAGCGCCATGGAGGCGTACGCGGGCTGCTCGTCCTTCTCCACGGACGCCAAGTGCCACCTCCCCGGCGACACCCCGGGCCGCTCCCCGCAGGGCGCCCTGGGCCGCGAGACCTACGCGGCCCACTCCGACTTCTTCGACCGCTCCCTCTCTGAGGCCGGCATCCGGACCCTCCTGAGGCAGATCGCCGCGGTCCGGGGCGGCTCGGGAAGCATCGCCCTCACCGCCCTCGGCGGCGCGGTCAACCGCGTCTCCCCCACAGCCACGGCCTTCGTCCACCGCCGCTCCCGCATGCTGGCCCAGTACATCGGCTCCTGGCGAGCGGGCACGACAGGCACACAGGCCCAGTCCTGGCTCACCGGCGCCCACAACGCGATGGCCCCGTACGCCTCAGGAGCGGCCTACCAGAACTACACGGACCCGACCTTGAAGAACTGGCGCAAGGCGTACTACGGCGACGCGGCAAACCGACTCACACAGCTGAAGAAGCAGTACGACCCGGAAGGGTTCTTCACGTACCCACAGGCGCTGTAAGTCTTTTAGGGGCGCGGGGAACTGCGCGACCAGCCCCCACGGCGCCGCACCCAAAATCAGGCCGCAAGATCCCGCTCCTCGGACTCCACACCCTGCCGAGCTCCGGGAACAAGCGCCTGCCCGCCCTCAACCCCTCGCGCACGGACCAGCCACCCACCCCGAGGCGACCTCTCCACCGCCTTCATCAACGGCGTCAACAAGGCCATGGCCAACGGCGACAACAGCAACGCCACAGCCGTACCGAGCGCAAACCCACCCACCACGTCAGTCGGATAGTGCACACCCATGTACACCCGGCAGAACCCCTCAAACAACGCGAGCAGAATGCCGACCACCCCGAACTTCCGGTGCGCGACGAACAGCCCCACCGCCATCGCCATGGTGATCGTCGCGTGGTCGCTCACGAAGGAGTAGTCGGTCTTGCCGGAGACCAGCACCTCCAGCCCCTCATGCGTGAGGAAGGGCCGGGGCCGCTCGACGAACCCCCTTATGGGCACGTTCACCAGCACAGCCAGAGCGGCAGCGACCGGCGCCCACACGAGCGCGGCCACCGAGGACGCCGCGTCCTCGTCGCCCCGGCGCCGCACACTCCACCAGCACCACAGGATGAGCAGCACCATCCCGAACAGGATCCCGTACTCACCGACGTACTCCATGACCCGGTCGAACCAGTGCGGGGCGCTCTTGGCCAGGCCGTTGATGTCGTAGAGCAGGTCGACGTCGGGGTTCGACCCGGATTCGGCGAGAACAGCCATGGTGCTACGGCCCCTTCGTCGTCTTTCCCGGCGTACCCATGTGCGCTCGGCTACGCCCTCAGGAACGCACGGCTCCTGTTAATACGTTCCGCACTCCACGGAATGATCACGCAGACGTTATCGAAGAGAGACACATCGCTGCAGCTCAGGGGGTGGGTTTCACCCTCCGTCACACGGTCGTGGGCAACGCTTTCGCGCCATCTTCGGTGACCCGCGTGGCACCGAAGTACTCAGAAGTGTCGATCGGGTCGAACCGGATCACAGCACCCGTTCTCGGGGCGTCGATCATGTATCCGCCGCCCACATAAATCCCCACATGATGGATTGCGCGCGAGTTTGTCGGGTCCTTGGAGAAGAACACCAGGTCCCCCGGCAACAGTTCACTTCTGGCCGGATGCGGCCCCGCGTTGTACTGATCGTTCGCCACGCGAGGAAGGGTGATGCCGACGCTTTCGTAGGCGGCCTGCGTCAATCCCGAACAGTCGAACCGCCCGCCCTGCGCGGCCGTACCCGTACCGCCCCACAGATAAGGCGTGCCGAGCTTCTTCTGCGCGTAGTAGATCGCCCCGGCGGCCTGCTTGGAGGGATCGACCCGGCTCACCGGGGCCGCGAAGCTCTCCTCCAGGGTCGTGATGGTCTTCACGTAGTTCCGGGTTTCCTTGTACGGCGGCACCCCGCCGTACTTGATGACCGCGTAGGCACCGGCGTTGTAGGAGGCGAGCATGTTCTCGGTGATGTTCCCGGGAACGTCTTTCACATAGGACGCCAGCTGGCAGTCGTAGGAAGCGGCCGAGGGAATCGCGTCATTCGGATCCCATACGTCCTTGTCGCCGTCCCCGTCGCCGTCGATACCGTGGGTGGCCCAGGTTCCGGGAATGAACTGCGCTATTCCCTGCGCGGCCGCGGCGCTCTGCGCTTTCGGATTGAATCCGCTCTCCTGGTAGAGCTGGGCGGCGAGCAGCGCGGGGTTGATGGCGGGGCAGAGGTTGCCCCACTTCTGCACGAGCTGCTGGTAGGCGGCGGGCACGGCGCCCTTGGCGAGCGTCCTGGCCGCGCCTCCCACGCTGTTGGAGAGGTTCCCGGCGACGACGTAGACCCCGACGACGAGCAGCATCACGAAGCCGAGCCCCGCCCCGAGAGCGGCGCCCGCCACGAGCCATGCCTTACGCACCGTCAACCGCCCCTCGGCCACTGGGAGTCCGCTCCGGTCAGTTTAGGAGCTTCCCCGGCGGAAACCCGGGTACTCGGCGTGGTCGGTACAAAGATCAGCGCAGTCCGCACAAGGTTCAGCAGCCGGCCTTCCGGTACAGCGCCGCCGCCTCCGCCCCGAACACCACGCTGTACGACACGTCCGGCGTCGCCCCGCCCTCCTCGTGGCCGCCGAGCACGCCCACGACCTGCCCGTCCCCGTTGACCCACGGGCTGCCGCTGGTGCCGCCGGTGAAGTCCGGGCACGCGATGCGCTGTTGGGTACGGCTGTGCGCGACCGGCCGGTTGGTGCAGCTGATCGGCACATCACGGGTGCTGGGGTACCCGGTGACCGTGACGGCGGTGGCCCCGGTGGCCGTCCCGGTCTTGAAGGAGTTCCCGCCGACGACGTCCTGGACCTTCCCCGCCACGACGGCGAAGGCCACGTCGCTGTCCTCGTCCCGCCCCTTGGCCCAGCCGGGCGGCAGGAAGGCCCTCTCCACCTTCCACCTGCCGTAGGGCGCCTTGCCGTTCCGGTATCCCGGCACGAACACCAGCCTGGTCGGGTCCGTGCCGATGCAGTGGGCGGCGGTGACCAGCAGGTCCCGCCCCTCGCTGCGCACGACAGAGGCCGTACAGCCGTGTCTGGTGCCGTCGAACAGGGCGCCCACACGGGCGCTCGCGGCCGTGGCGGCGGCCACCACCGTCACCCCGAAGGGTCCGGGCCCGTCGTCGGCGGCCGCCTCGGAGGCCGAGGTGACGGCGAGCAGGACGACGACGGCGTACAGAGCGGGACGCCGCGTGCGCTTCAGTCGTGTGCGCTTCATCGGACCAGAGCATTCCGCACGAAGGTGAGAGACACGTCAGAAGACGATCTCGGCCCCGCGCGCCCCGGCCGGCTCAGCCGCGCGCCCCGACCCCCGCCGGGAACCGCACCCCCGTCAGCTCCTCCGACGCCTCCCACAGCCGCTTCGCGGCCACCGGGTCGCTCGCCGCGCGGGACCGGCCGACCAGGGTCGGTCCGCCGCGGGACTCGCCGAGGCCGTCGGGGCCGACGTAGCTCGCGCCGGGGAGATCCTGCGTGGCCGCGTACAGCGTCGGCAGGGCGCCCGCGGTGTCCGGCTGGGCCATGACCCGGTTGCCGATCCACATGAACCCGCGCAGCAGCGGGTTGCCGGTGTGGCTCTGGAGGTTGGTGGCCGCGTACCCGGGGTGGGCGGCGAGGGCGCGGACCCGGGAGCCCGCCTCCGTCAGCCGGCGCTGGAGTTCGAGCGTGAAGAGCAGGTTGGCGAGCTTCGACTGGGCGTAGGCGCCGGTGGGGCTGTAGTTCGCCGTCGAGTTGAGGTCGTCGAAGTCGATCACCCCGCTGCCGCCGCGGTGCAGCCCCGAGGAGAGCGTGACGACCCGGTCGGTGACGTACGGCAGCAGGAGGTTCGTCAGGGCGAAGTGGCCGAGGTGGTTGGTGCCGAACTGCATCTCGAAGCCGTCCGCGGTGCGCCGCTCGGGGAGCATCATCACGCCGGCGTTGTTGATCAGCAGGTCCAGCGGGCGGTCCCACGCGGCCGCGAACTCCCGTACGGAGGACAGGTCCGCGAGGTCCAGGCGGCGCACCTCGGTGCTGCCGTTCGCCGTCCGCGCCGCCGCCTCGCCGCGCTCGGGGTCCCGTACGGCGAACACGACATGCGCGCCCGCCGCGGCCAGCGCCTGGGCCGCGCGCAGGCCGATACCGCTGTTGGCGCCGGTGACCACGGCCGTGCGGCCGGCGAGGTCGGGGAGATCGCGTGCGTTCCACTTCTTCTTCTCAGCCATGACCTCAATGTAGGCGCCGACAACAATGCTGTCAATGACAACAATGATGACGTCGTCTACATCGGGATACGATGGTGCGCATGCCAGAGAGCCGCGAGAGCCCAGAGAGCCGCGAGACCCGCGAGAGCCGTCCGTATCACCACGGAGACCTGCGCTCCGCCCTGCTCGCCGGCGCCGAGCGCACCCTGCGCGAGAAGGGCGTGGGCGCCCTGTCGCTGCGGGAGCTGGCCCGCGAGGTGGGTGTCAGCCACGCGGCCCCCGGACGCCACTTCAAGGACAAGCAGGCCCTGCTCAACGCCCTGGCGCTGGAGGGCTACGAGCGGCTGCGCCGGACCATCGCCGACGCCGACACCCCCGGCCTGCCGCTCCAGGACCGGCTCACCTCGCTCGCGCGGGCCTACCTCGGCTTCGCCGCCGAGAACGCGGAGCTCCTGGAGCTGATGTTCGCCCGCAAGCACGACCCGGCAGCTTCCGAACTGCTGTTCGTCGCCGTCGACCAGACGGTGGGAGCCCTGGAGCGGATCATCGTGGAGGCCCAGCGGTGCGGCGAGATCGTCGAGGG
Source organism: Streptomyces sp. NPDC047072 (assembly GCF_040643855.1). Lineage (NCBI taxonomy): Bacteria > Bacillati > Actinomycetota > Actinomycetes > Kitasatosporales > Streptomycetaceae > Streptomyces > Streptomyces sp. NPDC047072. The sequence goes on from NZ_JBEYVC010000161.1 coordinate 12,544, forward strand.
AGACCCCGCGTACCTCACCCTCGCCCTCGGAGCCACCCTTCAGGGCACCGCCACGTTCGCCGCCAACGGCCACATCGATCCGCAGGAGGCGCTGGCCGGCGTCGGCGGCCTCGTCCACCTCCTGCTGCACGGTCTGAGCCCCCGCTGAGCCGCCCCGGGAGTTGTGCGCAACGCGTGTAGATGGTCAAGTCGAGACCATTCGGCGCCCATCGGGCCGCCATGGGGCGGTAAGCCCCCAAGTGCCTTCAGTCATGCGGAAGTCAGAATTCCACCACCCGTCTTGTTGTCACGTACTCAACAAGGGGATGGTCTACGCGGGTCGCCGCCCCCGCCGGGAACCTCACCGGTGGATCCCCCCACTCGCAGGCCTCTGCCCACCACTCCCAGGAGGCTGTACCTTGCGTACCTCCACCCCCAACACCCCCCACATATCCGGCAGATGGCGCCGGATCGGCTCGGCCGCCGTCGCCACCGGCGCACTCCTGATCGCCGGCCTCGGCACCGCGGCACACGCGAGCGCCGACACCGCGACACCGCACAAGGTGAGCGCGAAGACCATCGCCGCGCAGGTCGCCAAGGCCCATGTGCGCTACGAGAACGCGTGTGACACCACCCCCAAGAAGGGCTACGCCGCCTGCAACGCCCTGCGGGTGACCGGCGGAACCACCGCGTTCATGGAGAAGCAGGCCGCGCTCAAGGGCGTGATGCCCAAGACCGTGCAGCCGAACGCCACCTCGGACTCCCCCACCGGCTACGGCCCCAGCGACATCCAGTCCGCCTACGGCCTGACCTCCGCCGCCTCCTCCAACGGCTCCGGACAGACCGTCGCCATCGTCGACGCGTACGACGACCCGAACGCGGAGGCGGACCTCGCCACCTACCGCGACTACTACGGCCTCTCCGACTGCACCACCGCCAACGGCTGCTTCAAGAAGGTCAGCCAGACCGGCTCCACGACCTCCCTGCCCTCCGCCGACAGCGGCTGGGCCGGCGAGATCTCCCTCGACCTCGACATGGTCAGCGCGACCTGCCCGAACTGCAACATACTGCTGGTCGAGGCGAAGTCGGCCACGGACGCCAACCTCGGCACCGCGGTCAACGAGGCCGTGAAGCTCGGCGCCAAGTTCGTCTCCAACAGCTACGGCGGCACCGAGTCCTCCTCGGACACGACGTACGACACCTCGTACTACAACCACCCGGGCGTCGCCATCACCGCGAGCGCGGGCGACGAGGCCTACGGCGCCGAGTACCCGGCGGCCTCCCGCTACGTCACGGCGGTCGGCGGCACCAAGCTGTCCACGTCCTCCAACAGCCGCGGCTGGACCGAGAGCGTCTGGAAGACGTCGAGCACCGAGGGAACAGGCTCCGGCTGCTCCTCGTACGACGCCAAGCCCTCCTGGCAGACCGACACCGGCTGCACCAAGCGCATGATCGCCGACGTCTCCGCCGTCGCCGACCCCGCCACGGGCGTCTCGGTCTACGACTCCTACGGCTCCGACGGCACCGGCTGGAACACCTACGGCGGCACCAGCGCCTCCTCGCCGCTCATCGCCTCGGTCTACGCCCTCGCCGGCACGCCGTCGAGCAGCTCGTACCCCGCGTCGTTCCCCTACGCCCACACCTCGGCCCTCAACGACGTCACCTCCGGCAACAACGGCACCTGCTCCACGGCCTACTTCTGCACCGCCGAGTCCGGCTACGACGGCCCGACCGGCTGGGGCACCCCGGCGGGCCTGACCGCCTTCACCGGCTGAGCGGTTCCCTCCAGATCTCCCCGGCGGGTCCCGGGGATGCCGCCCTCGTGAGGGGGGACGTGGGGTCTCCCTCGGCGGCACAACGGCAACGGGTCGCGACAGCCGGTCGCGGCCCGTTCGCCGTACCCCCAAGGCTCGTGCGCCGCCTGTGAGTTCGGTCAAGCGGGAGCCGTCCGCAGTCCATCGGCGGGCAATCCCCGGACTGGGTTCGGTATGGCGGAGTCAAGAATTCCACCGGTCGCCTTGTTGTCGCGTACTCAACAAGAGACGGTCGTGGCGGGCCGCCGCCCGCCGCCGGGAAACCCCCACCGCCGGCACGCACCCGCACTGCTCCTGTTCCACCCCGTCCTCAGGAGGCTGCACCATGCGTACCAACTTCCCCCACATACGCCTGAGATGGCGCCGGATCGGCTCGGTGGCCGTCGCCACCGCCGCCCTGGTCCTCGCGGGCCTCGGCACCGCCGCCCAGTCCGACGCGGCGCCCGTCTCCACCAAGGTCACCTGGGCCGCGACCCCCTGCGCCACCCCCAAGAAGACCGGCGAACTCGCCTGTAACTCCCTGCGCGTGACCGGCGGCGTCACCGCATACGAGAAGGCGCAGGGCATCACCCCGAAGGCCGCCGACGCCTCCACCCCCTCCGGCTACGGCCCGAGCAACCTCCAGTCCGCCTACGGCCTGACCTCCGCGGCCGCCTCGAACGGTTCCGGCGAGACCATCGCGATCGTCGACGCGTACAACGACCCGAACGCCGAGGCCGACCTCGCCACCTACCGCTCGTACTACGGCCTCTCCGCCTGCACCACCGCCAACGGCTGCTTCAAGAAGGTCAGCCAGACCGGCTCCACCACCTCGCTGCCCTCCAGCGACAGCGGCTGGGCCGAGGAGATCTCCCTCGACCTCGACATGGCCTCCGCGATCTGCCCGAACTGCAACATCCTGCTGGTCGAGGCCAAGTCGGCGACGATGGCCAACCTCGGCACCGCGGTGAACGAGGCGGTCACCCTCGGCGCGAAGTACGTCTCCAACTCCTACGGCGGCTCGGAGTCCTCGAGCGACACGTCGTACGACACCTCGTACTTCAACCACCCGGGCGTGGCCATCACCGTCTCCGCCGGTGACGCGGACTACGGCGCCGAGTACCCGGCCGCCTCCCGCTACGTCACCTCCGTCGGCGGCACCAAGCTCTCCACCTCCTCCACCACCCGCGGCTGGACGGAGACGGTCTGGAAGACGTCCAGCACCGAGGGAACGGGCTCCGGCTGCTCCTCGTACGACGCCAAGCCCTCCTGGCAGACCGACACCGGCTGCACCAAGCGCATGATCGCCGACGTCTCCGCGGTCGCCGACCCCGCCACCGGCGTCTCGGTCTACGACTCCTACGGCGTCACCGCCGGCTGGTACACCTTCGGCGGCACCAGCGCCTCCTCGCCCATCATCGCGGGCGTCTACGCGCTCGCGGGCACGCCGTCGAGCGGCTCCTACCCGGCGTCGTTCCCCTACGCCCACACCTCCGCCCTCAACGACGTCACCTCCGGCAACAACGGCACCTGCTCGACCAGCTACTTCTGCACCGCCGGAACCGGCTACGACGGCCCGACCGGCTGGGGCACCCCGGCGGGCGTGACCGCCTTCACCGGCTGACTCTCCGTCAACAACGGGCCGCGGTCTCGGACCGCGGCCCGTTCGTCATGCCGTCCCCCGTGCGGATAGCCTTCACCCGCAGACGCACCGCAGGTCGCCCTCAGGCCTCATTGCCCGGGGTGACCTGCCGTGATACACAGAGTGACCAGACAGTCATTCGTACGAAACCCGCCAACCAATGACGCCAAGTCGACATACGACGGCGGATTTGTCGGCGACAATGAGGCCTGACCTCTGCGCACCGCAGGGGAAGCGGAACTACCCACCAGGGGCGGTGACTTACATGCTCTTTGCGGCCGACAAGGGAGACATCAACACCATCATCGGCGGGATCGCTCCGGACTGGGGCCCCTTCGGGGCGCTGGGCACGGAAGCGAAGACGATGATCCAGGTCGTCATGGCGGTCGCCATCCTGCTCTGCCTCGGCATCGCCATCTGGGGCGCGGCGAAGCAGCGCATCGGCGCCACCGCGCTGCGCGACACCTTCAGCGCGGAACAGGGCAAAGGCCTCATCATCGCGGGCCTGACCGGCGTCTTCATCATCGGGTCCCTCGGCACGCTCTTCACCATCGTGTACGGCATGTCCGTGTAGCCGGAGCGTCCGGTCGACGCACCTCAAGTCCGGCCGGGCGCGCCCGGTATCCCCCTACCCCACCGTCCGACGTGCCACCGGCTGAGGTTGCGTTCCCCCGATGACCCCGATGTCCCCCGTGCCCCGCCTTTCCCTGATGCGGAGTCAGCGCACCGCGCCCACGCGGCGGCCGGCCCGGCTACCGTCGTACTCCTACGCGTTTTCCCGCGCGTTTCCGCACGACGTCGAGGGGGCGTGAGCGGCAGATGAGTCTCGGAGACGACCAGCAGCCGTCCGGCGGCTACGGCGGCACGGGCCAGACCCGCACGCGCTACCCGGAGGGCGACGGCGACGTCTACGGCGGCGCCCGCCGCACCCCCCGCTCCTCCTCCCGCAGCCTCGTCACGGTCGTCGGCGTCATCGTCCTCCTGATCGCCGCCATCGCCTTCGCGAACCGCGGAGGAGACGATTCCGCAACCTCCCCAGAAGGCACATCAGGCCAGCCGAAATCATCCTCAACGGCCCCTTCCGGCAAAACCCCGGCCCAGACGAAGTCGGGAGGGATCCCTACGGGATTCACACGGGATGCAGAAGGGGCGCAGAGCGCAGCGGCCAACTACGCGGTGACGCTGGGGTCGACCGGCATGTTCAACAAGGGCACCCGGCATTCCATCGTAGACGCCCTCTACGTCCCCACCGTGGCGGCGAAACTCCAGGGCGCCATGGACACGGCTTACTCGGCGGCCTTTCTCAGCAAGCTCGGCCTCGACTCTGAGGGCAGAGCGCCCGAGGGCAGCACGTTCGTCTCGCGTACCGTCCCCGTGGGCACCACGACCGGACAGTTCAGCAGCGACGCGGCCAAAGTGTCGGTCTGGTACATGGGCCTCATCGGAATGTCCGGTGCCTCCTCCACCGACCCGGTGAGCTCCACATGGAAGACCTGGACCTTCGATCTGCGGTGGACCGACGGCGACTGGAAAATCTCCGCGGACACTCAGACGGACGGCCCGGCCCCGGTCCCGGGCGACGACAAGGCCGCCAGCTCCGACGAGATCAGCAAGGCCATCCAGGAGTACGGAGGGTTCACGTATGCCCGGTAGCCGTTACCGCGCACTCAAGCTCACCGGCCTGGTGGCCGCCGTACAGACAGCCGCTGTCCTGCTGGCAACCCGCGCTGTCGCGGCGCCCACGCCCACCCCGACGCCCTCGCCCACAGGCAGCAACGATCCCTGTGACCTCCTGATCGGTCCCGCCAAACAGTACTGCGAGAACGACGGTGGTTCCGGCGGCTCCGGATCCGGCACCCTCAGCCCCACCTCCACCCTCGACCCCTTGTCCTCCCTCGCCCAAGGCTGTGCCAAAGCCGCTGCCTGGACCATCGACAAGCTGAGTGAGGCCGTCAAGGACACGGCGAACGTGGACTTCACCAATCAGAAGTTCCTTCAGCAGTACGCCGTCGTGTTCGCCGCCTCCACGATCCTCACCCTCCTGCTGTGGCTCCTGGCCGTAGCGAAGCGCGCGGTGCGAGGCGTCCCCCTCACCACCGCCATCGGCGAAGCGATCGGCTTCCTCTGGCTGACCGTCCTCGCCTCCGCCTTCACCCCCCTGATCCTCTACACCGTCGTCTCCGCCACGGACAGCGTCTCCCAGGTCCTCGCGAAGACCACCGGCGACCAGACGGACACGTTCTTCGGCACCTTCTCCGGCGCCCTGGAAAAGGGCAACGACATCGGCGGCGGCCCCATCATGCTGATCGTCGTCTCCCTGGTCAGCATCCTCGCCGCCGGCGTCCTCTGGCTCGAACTCGTCATCCGCGCCGCCCTCCTCTACGTCGGTGCCCTCCTCGGCACCGTCGTCTACGCCGGCCTCGTCGACAAGAACCTCTGGGGCCACGTCCGCCGCTGGGCCGGCATCATGATCGCGGTCATCCTGGTCAAACCGGTGATCGTCATCGTCCTCGGCCTCGCCGGAGCCCTGTCCTCCGACAACGGCCCCGACGCCTTCTCCGCCGTCGTCTCCGGCCTCGCCATCATCCTGCTCGCCATCTTCGCCAGCGCGATGATCTACCGCTTCGTCCCCGGCTTCGGCGACGAGATCGCCAGCGGCCGCAGCAACCGCATCATGCAGGGCGCCGAGGGCAAGGCCGCCGCCGTCATCAGCTCCCCGGCGACCCTGGTCGCCCAGGGCATCAAAACCCACAGCACCCGGGCCGACAACAACGGCCAGGCCTCCGGAGGTTCGGGCTCCCGCCCCAGCAACCCCGCCTCCGGCGGCGTCGCCGCCCACAGCTCGCGCACCCCGAACGGAGGCGGCGGATCTGTCCCCTCCGCCGCTCCCGCTCCCCGCACGAGCAGCCCGGTGAACACCCCGCACGCCAGCAACAACCGCAACAACCGCTCAGGAGGTGACGGGAGTTGACGACCGAGTCCCACGTGTCCCATCCCCTCACGCCCCGCCGTACCTATCTGATCGGCCGCGCCCGGCCGAACGCGATCGTCGGACGCAACCGCGAGACCGGCGAGATCGCGCTGATCATCGTGGGCGCGTTCCTCGGCATGATGTGCGGGCTCATCGTCCCCGTGCTCTCCCTGCGCATCGTGCTCCTGATGGGCTTCCCGCTGCTCGCGCTCGCCGCGGTCTACGTGCCGTACAAGCGCCGCACCTTCTACAAGTGGTTCGAGATCAACCGCAGTTACAAGCGGACCCTGAAGCAGGGCACGGTCTACCGCTCGACCGCGATGGAGGCCGGCACCCATCTCGACGGCCGCGAGGTCGAGATCGGCCCGCCCCCCGGCATCGGCCGGATCAACTGGCTCGCCGCCCCGTTCGGCCCCGACGAGATCGCCGTACTGCTCCACGCGGACCGCCGTACCGTCACCGCCGCCATCGAGATCGAGGGCCCCGGCGTCGGCCTGCGCGACTCCGAGGACCAGGAAGCCCTCGTGGACCGCTTCGGCACCCTGCTCAAGCACGTGGCCAACGGCGACGGCTTCGTCACCCGGCTCCAGATGCTCGCCCGCACCCTGCCCGCCGACCCGGACGCCCACGCCAAGGACGTCGCCGTCCGCGGGGACGACAAGTCGCTGCCGTGGCTGCAGACGTCGTACGACCAACTGCAGTCGATGGTGTCGACCAGCAGCGAGCAGCACCGCGCCTATCTCGTCGCCTGCATGCACTACAACCGCGAACTCGCCGCCGAGGCCCACGCGATGGCGCGGGCGGCCCGTCCGCAGAACGGCCGCAAGCTCGACAAGGACGCGGGCCTCGCGGTCGTCATGGCGCGTGAACTGACCGACATCTGCTCGCGGTTGCAGGAGGCCGACATCCGCGTACGACAGCCGCTCGGGCAGGGCAGGCTGGCGTCGCTGATCCACTCCATGTACGACCCGGACCACCCCATCGACCACATCCAGGCGATGACCAAGCGCAACGCCTGGCCGGCCGAACTCGACGCCATGGAACCGACGTTCCTCCAGGCGAAGACCCGCGAGTCATCCACCCGCGCGCCCTGGTGCCACTCCACGGCCTGGGTGAAGGAGTGGCCGATGACCCCGGTCGGCGTCAACTTCCTCGCCCCGCTGCTGGTCCACACCCCGGACGTGATCCGCACGGTCGCCGTCACGATGGATCTCGAACCCACCGAGATCGCCATCGAGCGCATGCTGACCGAGAAGACCAACGACGACGCGGAAGCGAGCCGCGCCGCCAAGATGAACCGCACCGTGGACCCCCGCGACATCGCCGCCCACAACCGTCTCGACCAGCGCGGCGAGGACCTCGCCAGCGGCGCGGCGGGCGTCAACCTGGTCGGCTGGATCACCGTCTCCTCCCGCAACCCCGAGGCCCTGGCCCGCGACAAGCGGACCATCCGGGCGTCGGCCGGAAAGTCGTACCTGAAGCTGGAGTGGTGCGACCGCGAGCACCACCGCGCCTTCGTGAACACGCTTCCGTTCGCCACCGGCATCCGAAGGTAGGGGTCACACGCATGCGGGATCCGCTGACCGTCCTCACCGAGGCCTTCACGTCCTTCCTCTTCGGCAAGGTCGAGACGACCCGACTGCCGGTCCGCACCTCCACGGGCCAGGCCCAGGCCGTCTACCTGCCCACGGCCGCCCCCGGACTCGGCGACTCCGGCGTGATCATCGGCCGCGAGGTCTACTCCGGCAAGGGCTACATCTACGACCCCTTCCAGCTCTACGGCCAGCAACTGCCCGCCCCGCACTGGCTGGTGCTCGGCGAGTCCGGCAACGGCAAGTCCGCGCTGGAGAAGACGTACGTCCTGCGCCAACTGCGCTTCAGGGACCGCCAGGTGGTCGTCCTGGACGCGCAGGGCGAGGACGGCGCCGGTGAATGGAACCTCATCGCGCAGGAGTTGGGGATAACCCCCATCCGGCTCGACCCGATGGCGGCCCTCGACCAGGGCATCCGCCTCAACCCCTTGGACCCGTCGATCACTACGACGGGCCAGCTCGCTCTCCTGAGGACCATCATCGAAGTGGCCATGGGCCACGGCCTCGACGAGCGCTCCGGCTTCGCGCTCAAGGTCGCGCACGCCTACGTCAACGAGACGATCGTCGAACGCCAGCCGATCCTCACCGACATCGTCGAGCAACTCCGCCACCCCGAACCGGAGTCGGCCGAGGCGATGAACGTCGACATAGAGGACGTACGGGCCTGGGGCCTCGATGTGGCCCTGGTCCTGGACCGGTTGGTCGACGGTGACCTCAGGGGCATGTTCGACGGCCCGACCACGGTCGGCATCGATCTCGACGCGCCGCTGATCGTCTTCGATTTGTCCCACATCGACCGCAACTCCATCGCCATGCCCATCCTCATGGCGATCGTCGGCGTATGGCTGGAACACACCTGGATCCGCCCCGACCGCAAGAAGCGCATCTTCCTCGTGGAAGAGGCCTGGCACATCATCAACAGCCCCTTCGTGGCACAGCTCTTCCAGCGGCTGCTGAAGTTCGGCCGCCGACTCGGCCTGTCCTTCGTAGCGGTCGTCCACCACCTGTCCGACGTGGTGGACGGAGCGGCGGCGAAGGAAGCGGCCGCGATCCTGAAGATGGCGTCGACAAGGACGATCTACGCACAGAAGGCCGACGAAGCCCGGGCGACAGGGCGGGTGTTGGGCCTCCCCCGCTGGGCGGTGGAGATCATCCCCACCCTCACCCCCGGCATCGCGGTCTGGGACGTCAACGGCAACGTCCAGGTGGTCAAACACCTGGTCACCGAGACCGAACGCCCCCTGGTCTTCACCGACCGCGCGATGACGGAGTCCTCCCTCGACCGCGACCTCGCCGACGACGCGCTGCGCGCCGCGGAGTTGGAGGCCGAGGAGCGGGCGGCGGCCTTCGTGGAACAGCACCTCGGTGACTCCGAGTCGACGGTGGCGTAGGAGAGGCGGGCAGTGGTGAGACCGGACGACCGTCGCCGCGAGCAGCAAGGGGGCGTCCCGGACGGCCTGTTGGTCGCCATACTCGCCTTCCTCGTCGGCATCACGCTCCTGGTGTGGTCGGCGACAGGCCTGGCAGCCCTGCTGTCCCACGGCAGTTGGCCCAAGAACGTCACCTTCACCCGCACCCCCCTGGCCATGCGCCACCTCATCACCAACCCCCAGGACCTCCCAGGCGCCTGGCCCACCACCCCCACCTCCACCCTCTCCGGCTACGGCCTCTTCTGGGGCCTGTTCATCGGCCAGCTGATGATCCTGACCGTCCTCTCGATCTTCGTGATGGGCACGTTGGCGAGGTGGCGGGCGGTACGGGCGAGGACGCGGGCGGAGAAACTGGCTGCACGGCAACGCCGTTCGGCACCGGAACCGATGCACGAGGTACCGGCCCACGAGGTACCGGCTCCGAGACCGGCACCGGAGCCGCAGCCGTACGAAACGCAGACCCTCTCCGCCAAGCAGCCGCAGCCGCCGGCGGCGGGCAACCCACCCGGGCTCCCCCAGCCCGCCGAGCCACTCGTCGCAACGCCGACGGCTGCCAAGCTGCCCACTTCGCTGTCCAACGGTGAACGGGTGGGCGGGTGGCAAACACCGCGCGCCGCAGGCGCGGTGGTCTACGCCCCACCCGCGACCCGCCACACCACCGCCACCCAAACCATCCGAGACGCGGAAGGCCCCACCCTCGTCGTCACCTCGAACCCCACCACCTGGCAGGACACCAAGGACGCCAGAGCCAAACTCGGCCCGGTCCACGTCTACGACCCCACCCACCTCTGCGACACCCCGTCCCGCCTCCACTGGTCCCCCACAGCCGGCTGCGAGAACAAGGACACCGCGAAACGAAGAGCCACCGCCCTCCTCACCCCCGTCCGCCCCACCGCGAAGATCGACCAGGCGGTCACCGACGTAGCCGAAACGCTCCTGCGCAGCTACCTCCACGCGGCCGCCATAGACAACCGCACCATCCGCCACGTCCACCGCTGGTGCCAGGGCACCCAGATCCAGGACGCGGTACGAACCCTGCGCACCAACCCGAAAGCAGCACCAGGCGCGGCAGGCGAACTGGAAGCCGCCCTCACCGCCCACCCCGAACGCAAGGACATCGCCCAGGAGTTGACGACGAGAGCCCTCGCCGCACTCTTCACGGTCAACATCCGCGAGGCATGCACTCCCAACCGAACTGATGCCCTCGCCTTGGATTCCTTCGTCGACGAAGGGGGCACGCTTTATGTGGTGGGTGAATCCATCGAGGACCCCCGGACCAACCCCGGCGCGATGCCCCTCCTGACGGCCCTCACCTCAAGCGTGGTCGAGCGTGGCCGGCGCATGGCCGAACGGTCATCCTCCGGTCGCCTCGACCCACCACTGACGCTCGTCCTGGACGACGTCGCGGCCGTGGCTCCGCTTCCCCAGCTCCCGGAGCTGCTGGCCGCCGGAGCGGACCGGGGCATGCCGACCCTGGCCCTGCTCCGCTCCCGTGAACAGGCCCGCACCCGCTGGCCTGATGCGGAACTCCCCGTATAGTCACGCCCGTTCGAGCACGAACTCCAACTCGGACTCCCCCGCGGCCTGCGGCAACGCCACCCGCACCCCGCTCGGCACGAACCCCACCTTGCGGTACAGCCCCTGAGCCCGCCCGTTGTCCTCGTGCACGATCAGCCGCACCCGCTCGGCCCCGGCCTCCCACGCCGAGTCGATGCCCGCCGCGAACAACGCCTTGGTCAGCTCACCACCGCGCGCCTCGGGCCGTACGTACACCCCCACGAGGTGCCCCTGCCGCCGCTCGACGGGAAACCCGGCCCAGTCGGTCGACCCGGCCTCCTCCAGCAGCACGACCAGCGTCCCGAGCCACCGCCCGTCCGCCCCCTCGGCAACGAGCTGCCGCACCCCGCTGCCCTCCGCGGCACCCCGGGCCGTCCGCTCCTGCCAGAACGCGTCGGAATACACGACGGCCTCCTCGTACGTCTCCAGAAACGCGAGATGCGCCACCGGATCCCGCAGCGCGGCAAGCCGCAACTCCTTCACGGCAGCCCACTCCTCAGCCCGCACCGACCGGATCACATACCTCATACCGGCCACGGTAGTACCCGGGTACGACCCACCTCACCTGAAATACCGCCCGCCCCCGCACGAGCATCGAAACATGACTACGGCACAGCACCTGCCCAAACACTACGACGACAGGCCGACGGTCAACGCAGAAAACCCCCGCGCCGAATGGCACGGGGGTTTTCTCAAGATTTGTTCGGCGGTGTCCTACTCTCCCACAGGGTCCCCCCTGCAGTACCATCGGCGCTGTAAGGCTTAGCTTCCGGGTTCGGAATG